>DASTDD010000336.1:0-2038 GCA_035710545.1 Steroidobacteraceae bacterium | reverse complement strand
CGAACAGGCCCGCAGCATGGCGCTGTACGCCGCGCTCAGCGTGAGCGACGAGCGTCCCGCCGAGCGGCGGCGTGCGATGTGCGCCGCCAAGGCGCACATCGGACGCGCCGCGCGCCACATCGGTCAGGAAGCCATCCAGTTGCACGGCGGGCTGGGCATGACGCTGGACTACGCGGCCGGGCGCTACTTCCGCCGGCTCACGATGATCGATCTGACCTTCGGTTCGCAGCACGACCACGTCAGCGAGCTGGCACGCTCGGGCGGCCTCGAGCAGGGCAGCGTCTAGCGCATCCGCCCCCGGCGCGCCACACCCTACGCTTCGAGAGGATCCCCGAGATCCTGGGGCTCGAGCATCTCGACGACGTCGTCCATGCGGTTCCAGGCATCATCGATGGCCGAGCCGGGGCCGTTTTCGGGCAGGTCGCACAGCTCGCCCAGCAGACCCCGCAGCTCGATAGCCATTGCATACGCGCGCGCGTGATCTGCGGACATCGGCGTGACAGCCATGCGCTAACCCTTAATTCAACGGTGTGAGCTCAAGTGCAATCTACCGAAGCGCCTGCTGACGCTCCGTTAAGAACCGTCAACCGCGCGCGAGTGAACGCTGCGTCGCGCTGGCGCCGCGACCAACCCAGAGCGCAGAAAGGACGCCACGCAGCGCCATCCAGCGTGCGGAGCACTCCGAAGGAACAACTTCTAAGCGACTGAACTGCCTTATGTAAGGCTCGGGCCGGCAGCGCCCGCGGACGGGGTATCCTCAGATGAGCCGGGGGCCGTCCAATAACACCCTACGCGCCCGGCTCCTGGACCATGCCACTCACCGATCTTGAAAACGCGCTGCGCCCCATCGCCCGCGAACGCATTGCGAATGGACAACTGCCACGCCAGGAGCCGTCGCGGATGCTGGGCGGCCCCGGTAGCGGCCGGCCTTGCTCGCTGTGCGACAAACCGATTGAGCCTTACCAGATTGAGTACGAAATCGAGCAGCAGGAAGAGACCGTCCGGACGTTTCGATTTCACACCGTCTGCCAGTCCATCTGGCAGCTTGAATGCGCCCGCGACGACTACTTAAGGAAGCATCCCTAGCTGGCCAGGGCGCCTCATCCCGCCTGGCGCCTGAGCAGCGGGGTCTCTGCCACCCCCTCGAGGTAGTCAGCCAGCCTCTCGTATCGATCCGCGAGCAAGCGCAGCTCCTGAGCCGCCTCCGGGTGCTTGACCACAGAAAACAGCTCGCGAATCTCTGTCGCTACCTCGCGATAGTGTTCCCGCTCGACATCCGTCATGGCGGCTCTCTACCTCATGAGCCGGAAAGTGTGCTTGCATTCTAGGTGCGTGATACATAAGTCGCCTGTCAGCGGTGCACTCAGCAGCGCTGTCGGAGGGCGCCTATTTTTGCCGGTCTGCGACGTGCCTCACACTCGATCGGTGGCCAATCGGCGGTGTCCCGCCGGCGCCTCATTGTCTTTCCCCCGGGAATCTGATGCGCGAGCAGTCGCACGGCGCAGCGGCCAAAGGGTTTCCCCACGGCGGCCGGTCCGCTGTCCACTGAAGTGGTGGGCCGAGCTGCGGCCGGCTGCGCGCCGACTCGTCTGGGGCGCCCCTCGCGCGGGCGACCGTGAGGTGCGGTTCCATGATCCACGACGATCGCTGACGAACGACCTGGACAGGCGGTGGACGTGGTGACGGTCGGTACAGTGCTCACGGGCCCGCTGAGCGCATCTCATGGCGAGTGGGTGGAACAGAATCGAAACATCCGCGGCCGAGGCTCTGCCGGTCGCCTGATAGAATGCGGCAAGTCTTTGAGTTAATTGATCCGGAGAGGTGGCAGAGCGGTTGAATGCACCGGTCTTGAAAACCGGCAAAGGCGCAAGCCTTTCGGGAGTTCGAATCTCCCCCTCTCCGCCAGCACTCAGCTGTCGGGCAACTCCGTAGCAGCGTCGCGGACGATTCGGGTCACGGCGGCCGAAAGGTCTTCGCGGGGCAGGCGCACGATGCGCTCGCGTACCATCGGCTTGCCGCAGGTCGATCGCCGCACGAC
>DASTDD010000335.1:0-23523 GCA_035710545.1 Steroidobacteraceae bacterium | reverse complement strand
ATGGTCAGCGTCATGCTCGAGATGTTGATTCGCAGAAGCGCTCGCGCGCAGGAGATATCGACGAGACCCATGTCGGGCCGCGCCCGCAGCGACACCGCCAGCGTTCCCAGTCCGTGCTCCCCTTCAACCAGTGCGCGCGCATCCGCGGTCCCGCCGTTCGGGATCGACGGTGAGCTGCGGCTCACAGCCATGACCTTCTTCGGAGCCCCCAGCAGGCGGATCAGAATGGAGGCGGGGTGTACGGCCAGATCCTCCGCGAGTCCCCCGGGCAGATCGGAGGCCCAGTGGCCATCGCCGTAGCTGGCGTTGCGCCGCACGTCAAAGTTGAAAGAAGAGGTTGCCTGCAGCACCTCACCCGTGACGCCCGAGGCGATCAGCTCCTGCGCACGGAGCATCGCGGGGGAGTACAGCCAGCAGTGTCCGACGCAGATCTGGCGGTTGGCCGCCTGCGCGGCGTGCGTCATGAGCTCGCAGTCCTGTACGTTGAGCGCCATCGGCTTCTCGACGTAGACGTGCGCGCCAGCCTGCAAGGCCTGCACCGCCAGAGCGGCATGCGTGACGGGAGGAGTGAGGATATGGACGATGTCGGGCTTGAGGGCCAGCAGCTCGCCCAGCTCCCGGAAGGTGTGGCTGACACCGAAGCGTTCCGCCTGGGCCTTTGCCCGGCCGATGTCCCGATCCGCGATCCCGACGATGACAGCTCCCGGGTAGCGGCTCGCGGCCGTGAGATGATGGCCGGAGATCATTCCGCTTCCGACAATACCGATCTTCATTTGGTATAAATGCTCGCTCAGGTTTTTGCTTGCCGGGATCGGCCACCGGTCTGAAGGCCGGTTGATGGCGCTGCCCATGCGCCATTGCATCCCGCAGCTAGTTTAGCAAGGATCCGCGCCAAGGGTCGGCCCCAGGCGGCCGCACCTGCGGCCAAGCTGACTTAATGCGCGGCCCCGGAAACATTTTGACAAATCCTCGCCCAGGCGCGGATGGCGGATGCTCGGTGAGCCCGGTAACAACAAATCAACTTCCGCGACAAGGTACTGATTCACACATTGGGCAGTTCGGCCCGCCGTGCAGCCGCCGCGGCTCGCGGGCGGCACACGGAATGCGGCATCGCGCGCGCTTTCAGGCATGAAGGTCCTTACCAACGCAGCGTGGTTGTCCCTCTCGAGAGCGTCGACGGATGCGTTGAGCTTTGTGTTGTTCACCGTTGTCGCGCGCACGTTCGGTCCGGCGGGCAGCGGTGAATATTCGTACGCGTTTGCGAGCGGAATGCTCTTCGCGCTGTTCGCTACGTGCGGGCTCGAGGAATTCGGGATTCGGCAGTATGCGCGGGCGGGTGCTGCCGATCGCCCGCGCCTGTGGGCCGACCTGCTCACCACCCAGGCCGTGCAGCTGCTGCTTGGGACGCTCGCCTTCGCGCTCCTCGGCATCACCGGCGTTCTTCACCCGACACGCTGGGTGGTGGTTCTGGAGATCGCCACCTACCTCGCGGGCTGGATGATAGCCCGGACGCTGTTCGTGCCGGCGATGGCGGCACAGTCGATGGTCACCCCGGCGGTGACCGATCTGTCGTGCCGGCTCGCCGGCATCCTGTGCGCACTGGTGCTCGCACTAGGGCTCCAGTTGCCGCTCCCCGGGCTGCTGATCGGGTTTCCGGTCGCCGGCATTGCGCTGGTCGCGCTGGCGATGCGCAATGCCAGCCGCCATGGGGCGGCATTGCGGCTCAGCCCGAGCTGGTCGGGCGTGGCGGCGACCGCACGCGGCATTGCACCATTCGCGGGCGTGGATCTGCTTGGCCAGTTCTATGCCCGCACCGATCTGCTGCTCATCGCCTACTTTCTCGGCAACGCCGATGTCGGGCTCTACGCCACGGATATCAAGTTCGTCGAGGTGGGCCTGCTGCCGCTGTTCATGTTGGGCTCCGCGGCGTATCCGCTCCTCAGCCGCCATGCCGGTCACGACACCGGCGCCTTCACTCGCTGCGCCCGTGACCTGGTCCGGATCGTGTTCTTCTGCGCCGGCTGGCTGGCAGTGGGCATCTTCAGTCTCGTGCCGCTCCTGTTGGTGCCGCTGTTTGGAGAGAAGTTCCGGGCCGCGGCGAGCCTGGTGCCCTGGATTGCCATTCTCGCCGTCACCAAAGGCGTCGAGACCGGCTTGTACCGCGTCCTCTACGCGGCACGGCGCCAGACTCTGTATTTCGTCGGCCTCAGCATCGGCACCGCGCTCATCGTCGCACTCAACATCGTGCTCATCCCGTCATTCGGGCTGGGTGGTGCGGTCCTCGCCGCGCTGATCAGCACGGCCAGTGTGGACGTTGTCTGCGTCGTGGGCCTGACGCGGCATTTCGGCCCGGTCTTCCTTCCATGGGCGCTCGCGCGTCTGATGCTGGCGACGGTCGGTTCCGCTGTCGCGGTCCTGCTGCTGCAACACACCGCGCTCAATCCCTGGCTGACTGCCGCGATCGGCTGCGGCATCTACCCGATCGCGGGGGTGCTGCTGGGCTTGATGCCCGATCCCCGGCACAGTCATCTCTTCCGGCAACCTGATCTGGCCGCCCATTGATGCAAGCCGCCTCACCTCCCCGGGTCTACTGGCTGACCGAAGAGTTCTTTCCGCCGGAGGTGGGTGGCACGGGAGTCGTCGCCGGGAGTCTCTCGCGCGGCATTGCCGAGAGAGGCATTCCCACCGTTGTCATTACGCGCCAGACCGAGCCACCGAGCGCGAAGGTCGAGCAGATCGAGCGCGTCCGCGTGCGCCGCATCTCACCGGGCGGTCGCATGAAGGGTGCCGGCTGGAAGGCGCTGCCGGTGATGATCGGGTTCCTGCTGCGGCTGACGACGTTGTTGGTGATCGAAGCCCGGAGGTACGACCTCGTCGTGATCTCGGGCATGAAGATCATTCCTCTGGCGGCGGTACCGGTGTGCCGGTTGTTTGGCAAGGCAATCATCATCCGCCTCGAGTCGCCGTTCGAGTTGGTCGAGCCGATCTCGGCGGAGGCGCTCGGGACGATGGGCCTTGCCGGCCGGTTGCTGCCGAGAGTGTTGCGTTGGTTTCAGCGCAATGCGCTGCGAGGCGCGGACCAGGTCGTCGCCATCTCGCAGGAGATGGAGTCGCGAGTGCTGGAAGCCGGCGTTCCGCAGGAACGGGTCCGCCGTATTCCCAACGGCATCGACATGAGGAAGTACTCCCCCGTGTCCGCGCAGGAGCGCACGACACTGCGCAGCCAGCTCGGCATTCCCCAGGAGTGCACGATCGTGCTGTTCGTCGGCAGGCTCTCACGCGCGAAGGGTGTCGTCCTGCTGATCGAAGCGTGGCCGGAAATCGCGCGGCGCCATCCCGAGCTCCGCCTGCTGCTGGTGGGTAGCGGGGAAGGATCCTGGGATGACTGCGAGGAACACGTGCGGGAATTCGTCCGCTCCCACGGTATGCAGGAAACCGTGATATTTGCAGGCCGCAGCGATCGGGCTGTGCAGTACATGCAGGCCGCCGATATGTTCCTGTTCCCGAGCGAGTACGAAGGATTCGGTCTGTCGGTGGCCGAAGCCCTCTCCAGCGCGTTGCCCTCGGTGCTTTCGACCGTCGGCGCGGCGCCCGAGTTGATCGAGCACGGCCTCAGCGGGTTCCTGTTTCCTCCGAAGAATGCACCGGCGATGATTGAAGCAGTTGAAGAATGTCTCGCACAGCGCGCGCGCTGGAGTGAGATCGGACTCGCTGGGCGCGAAGCAATGCGCCCGTACGATCTCGACCGTATCCTCGACGCCTACGCCGAGCTGTGCCGCCAGGCTGCACGCTAGAAAGCGCAGTTAGCTTTCAACGAGCTTTCAAACTCTCCCGTGCGTATCGGTCATGGGACCTTTGCGCACTCTCGAGCGATTTTATGTTCAGCACGTCCTGCATTCGTTGTGAACTGCGTGCACAATTGGAGTACAGCGATTTACTAATATCCAGCAACAGAACCAGAGCGGGTCATCAAAGCCCGCCTGAACACCACGCGATCCCCGTACGCCATGAGCGCGAAGCAAATGCTTCTGAGATACCTGAGCCGCAAGGCTCGGCCGTATCTGCGCACCTACGGGCTCCTGCAGACCGCAAAGATTTTTAACAAGTCGTCGATCGTCTGGGAGCCGGGCAATCAGCGCGTGCTGGTCCTCTCGCCGCACATGGACGATGAAACTCTCGGCTGCGGAGGTGCGCTGGCCGCCCACGTCGCGCACGGCAGCTCGGTGACCGTGGTTTTCCTGACCGATTGCTCCCGGGGCGGCAAGGTGCAGGACGCCAATGGAAATCACGTGAATGGCTCCGCGGCGGAGATCTCCAGGCTGCGCCGCCTCGAGGCGCGCCGTGCTCTCTCGATACTGGGCATCGAGCAAATGGTCTTCCTGAGCGCACGCGACGGTGAGCTCGCTCCGACACCAGAGGTGGTGAGTCAGCTGCGCTCGGTGATCCTGGACGTGCAGCCCGCGATCATCTACCTGCCCTGCTTCCTCGAGGAGCACCCCGACCATCGCGCGGTCACCGAGGTGCTGCTCGCAGCGGCGAAGGAGCTGCCGTTCGAGGTGCGGTGCCACGCCTACGAGGTGTGGACACCCCTGTTTCCCAACTGTTTTGTGAACATCGACGCCACGATGGACGCGAAACGTCGAGCGCTTTCGCAATACGCGACCCAGCTTGCGGACTCCGACTACCTGCATTCGACTCTGGGGCTGAATGCTTATCGTTCCTCCGCTCTGCTCGGACGCTCGTGCAGCTTTGCTGAGGCGTATCTCTCCGTGGCATTGTCCGAGTACCGAGACCTGTACGAGGGCTTCCGCCACGGATACTCGAGGTCCTAGTCCTGGCCCGTTGAACACCCGCATCTCGCGGCGTCACTTCCTCTACGGGACGGGCGCCTCGGTAGCTCTTGCTGGTGTCGTGGCGTGGATCAAAAGGTTCCGCATCGAACCCGGTCTGCCGCCGTCCGGCACTGCCGCGCTGACTCCCGTCGTCGTATTCCTGGGCGTGCTCTTCGGGCATGAGCTTTCGGATGCGGACCGGAATGAGTTGACGGATCGGCTGGCTTTCACCGTCAGTGCCACTCCCGCGCTGGGAGCCGACTACCAGATGCTCGTCAGGCAGCTCGATCGCCTGGTGGAGGAGGGCGGCGGCGCGAGCTTCTTGAGGGCAAGCCCGGCGCAGCGCGAGACCGTCGTCGATCACCTCATGCGCATCGCTCACCCGTCATTGCTCGGGCGCCTCTGGGCTCATGTGGTCCACAGCCGCAAGCAGTACTACCGGATGCGCTTCGAGACGGTCCCGCAACTCGCGTGGCTGTACCGGCACTCGGGCGTGGCGTGGCGCGCGAGGGGTTACACCCGCTGGCAGGGGATACCGGGCGACTGGCGCGAGTACACGCGGCCGGGTGCGCCGTATCCATGATCGCCGCGAAGACCTACGACCTCTGCATTGTCGGAGCGGGACTCGCGGGCGCACTGCTCGCAGCACAGGCTACGCGCAAGGGTCACTCCGTAGCACTCCTCGAAGCCGGCAGTCGCTTTCAATTCGGCGACCGGTCGGGACAGCTGTTGCACCATCAGACGCTCGCGGGTCCTCGCTGGCCGTGGCTCAATGAGGGCCGCGATCACTATGTCGATTCCTCGCCGAGCGCCATCGGTGTCAGCTACGCCCTGAATAGCAATCGCATCAAGGGTGTCGGCGGCTCCACGCTTCACTGGGATGGGCGCATCAATCGCCTGCTGCCCGTGGACTTCGTCTCGGCGACCACGAACGGCCTGGGCGTGGACTGGCCGATCACCTACGCGCAGCTCGAGCCCTGGTACTCGCTGGCGGACTGGGAGCTGGGCGTCTCCGGGACCTACCATCCGGCGATGCCCGCGCGCAGCCGGGACTTCCCCATGGATGGTTTTCCCATGTCCGCGGATGACACGGTCTGGCTGCCGATCGCCGATCGACTCGGCATCGAGGTATTTCCCACGCCGTGGGCGATCAACTCGCGTCCGTTCGCAGGCTACTCGCAGTGCGTGGCGTTTGCTGCCTGCCAGATCTGCCCGAGCGGTGCACGTTACAGTGCCGAGCGGCATATCGCGATTGCCGAAAGAAGCGGATTGTGTGACCTCGCGACCGAGACTGTCGCGCGGCGAATCGATCTGGGTCCCTCCGGTGAAGTGAAGGCCGTTCATGCAACACGCCTGACCGGGGAGGGCGTCGAAGTGCGCGCGCGCGTCTATGTCGTCGCGGCGCATGCGGTGGAGTCGGCACGCCTGCTGCTGCTGTCCCGGGTTGGCAATCACTCCGATCAGGTGGGACGAAACCTGATGGAGCACGTCTATGTCGATACGGGCGGCTACTTGC
Source organism: Steroidobacteraceae bacterium (assembly GCA_035710545.1). Classification (GTDB taxonomy): domain Bacteria; phylum Pseudomonadota; class Gammaproteobacteria; order Steroidobacterales; family Steroidobacteraceae; genus 13-2-20CM-66-19. Next base: position 17,175 of record DASTDD010000335.1, on the reverse strand, counting down.
CGGACCGGCGTTTTTATCCAGGACGGGTCGGTTACGAGGTGCTCGAGTCTCTCTCTTACTACCGGTCACGACAACGCGGGCAGCGTGGGGGTATCAAGCTGGAGTTCACCTTCGATCAGGATCCCCTGCACGACCTGGAATCACGCCGCCTCTGGGGCTCACGACTGGCGCAGTACGACCGGGAGCGCTTCGGCCGGTGGATCGGCCTGGAAGCGGAGACGGAGATGCAGCCCAACCCCGACAGTCGCATCACCCTGGATGGAGCGCAGAGGGACCTGTTTGGGGACCCCGTACCCCACATTCGCTTCGCCTTCAGCGCCGCGGATCATCGCACCCAGAAGGAAGGGGGTGAGATTCTCGCCAGTCTGCTGCACGAGGTCGGCGCGAGAGAGGTCTCACAGGAGCCGCTCGGTGCGGCCTCCTGGGGTGCCCATCACATGGGCACCTGCCGGATGGCCAGGGATCCAGAGCAGGGAGTCGTTGACGGCGACTGCCGCGTGCACGGGACGAGCAACCTGTATGTGGCCGGCAGCAGTGTCTTTCCGACTTCCGGTGCGCTACAGCCCAGCCTGACGATCGCCGCGCTCAGCCTGCGACTGGCGGCGCACCTGGAGCAGATTTTGAGCTGAGCCCCAGGCGGCGTAGCACGAGCGCGAGGTAATGGCGCGCGTTGCGGCGGAACTCCTCGGGCACGAACAGGTTGCGTTTGCCGTCGATGAGCGTCACCTCACCGACGCCCGACAGCGTATGGATCCCCTCGCGGTACAGTCCGAAGTCGTAGGGCTCGACGGTGGCGACGACCTCCTCGCGAAAAGCCGTCGGGCTGAGCAGGCTCACCTCGTTGATGGCCACGCGCCCGCCGTAGGTCTTCGAGCAGTCCTGGGCCGGGCGATACAGAATCCCGTTGTGATGGAAGGGGGTCCCGGCGGGTCTCGCCGAACGGATGTCGATCTTCACGGGATTGGCCGGGTGCGCCACCCACGGTCCCTCGATCGCCGGCGCATGCCACAGGTGCAGCTCGCTGCTGGCTCCCTTCGTGCCGGGCTCGGAACCGGCGATCCACCAGCGATCCTCGTGACGAAACAAGGTCGCATCCACGATAACCGTGTCGATCGGGAATGTGGCCACACGACTCCAGCGATCCGGATAGCGCTGCACTTCATAGAGCGCCACCTCGCGCGCCTCGTGCGCTTCCGGGAGGCAGAACAGTCGCCCCTCGAGCTCGATGGGGTAGGGATACGAAAGGTGCACGGCCGGCTGCGGCCCGATGGTGACCGGGACACTCGCGCCGCTTTGCGGGTCCATCGCGCTGATCGTGCCCCGATTGCTGATGTAGCTGAAGTCCTCCAGCAGGATCGTCAGACGCCCCTCGCGTACGATCCCGAACGGGTCGGCACGGAACTGCGAGCGCCTGGGCGCGGGCATCCAGCGAACGGGCGCCCGGGTCTCGCCCTTCAAGAACGCCGCGATGGGCTGCTCCACCACTCCCACATTCCACTGCGTGTGCGAGAAGAGTCCCTGATACACCTCTGCCACCATCCTGCTCAGGATCCGCCCCCGGCACACCAACTGTTGGATCGGGGTGGCCGCGCGGCGAATGGGCGCGGTGCTGCGCCGGGGCGGGGCAGTCAGCCGGTCGGTGAGGCCGTTCTGGAGGTCCCGGCACATCTGGGCGGCGAAATGCTCCGCATGGAGCAGCAGCTGCAGGCGATTTCTGCCCGGCGACTGCGAGGCAGTCCGCACATGGCCCTCGCGCAGGACGATGATCGAGTCCGGGTCGCCCGTCTCGCGCACGAGCAGAACGGCCGACTCGGGATGATCGCAATACACCTCCCAGAAACCGACCGGCTCGCCGCGGAACCGGGTCCAGTCGCCAAACTGGTAGCGCCAGACCCCCCAGCGTGTGGACTGCAGAAGGGGGGCCGGGCAGCGGCCGTTAGTAAAAGCCAGGATGAAGTCCAGTCCTGCAGGCAGTCCGGTCGGCAGGGCTGCAATCTGCTGGGGAAGCGCGAGTGCCTCATCCGGCGAGCCGGGCCCATCGCTCCCTGGAGGCTCTGCGTCCAGTCCGTCATTCCCGCCCGGCTCGGCGCCCGGAGCGCGTAGCTCCGCCGCACCGTCGCGGATTCCCGGGCCCCGAATGAGCGCCACCGCCCGGACGTCGCCCAAGGCGAGCAGCCGCTGTAAGCAGGATAGCTGCCAGCGCCGCAGGCGGGGCTCGTCCAGCAGGATGCCGAATTGAATGGTCATCGCCTCAGCCGATCCTCTCCAACGGTGCGGCGGGTGGTCAACCGGGTCGCGCGATCTGCTCAAGGACCTGCAGCGTCTGCGCCGCGCACCTTTCCCACGTGAAAGGTTGAGCACGCACAGATCCACGCTTGATCAGCTCGGCGCGCAGTTGCAAGTCGGTGAGCACGCGCTGGATTGCCTCGGCGATCGAGTCGACTGACAGCGGGTCGACCAGTACAGCCGCATCGCCGGCGATCTCTCGGGTACCGTAGCAGTTGGAGGTCACGACGGGGCAGCCCGAAGCCATCGCCTCCAGGATCGGCAGCCCGAAGGACTCGAACAGGGAGGGCAGCAGCAGTGCCTCGGCCATTTGATAGAACGCGGGCAGCGTTTGCGGCTCCACCCAGCCGGCCCAGCGTACCCACTCACCCAGCTTCTGCCGCTCAGGCTCCTTCAGCTCATCCTCCGAGAGGAATCGGTTCTCGCCCCCTGCGATGACCAGCGAGACCCCCAACGCCGGGCCGACTCGCGCGTAGGCCTGAATCAGCCGCGTGAAGTTCTTCGGCGGGTAGACCGCGCCGGAATACAGGACGTAGCGCGGTGGCAGTTGGTACTTCTCACGGATCGCCTGGCGGCTATCCGTGGGCACGGGATGGTTGTAGGCCTCCTCGATCCCTGTGTAAACGGTGTGGACACGATCCAGCGGAACCTTCAGATACTCGTGGACGTGCTCGCGCGTGATCTCGGAGACGGCCACGATCGCGGCGGCCCGCCGGGCGTAGCGCGGAACCAGGTACTGGTGGCTCAGGCGATCGATCCAGCGGGATGCCCAGGGCATCACGTACCAGTCCAGCCCGTGGCAGACCCACGATGAGGGATAGCGACCGCGCAGCGGAATGGAGTACTTCGGATTGAACAGCACGTCGATACCCAGCCGGCGAACCGCTTTCGGGACACCCACCTGATCCCACAGCAGCACCGAGCTGCCAGGCACGACCACCTCCCGGACGTGGGCATGCTCGCGAAAGCCTCCAGTCAGGGCGGGGTTGTTGAACAGCAGGATGTATTCGTGCTCCGGATGGTGCTCGATCAGCTGCCGAAGCAGGGCCCGCGTATACACGCGCACCCCGCCGCCGTGCTGGTCGTAGTGGCGCAGCATGACTGCGATTCGCACTGCCGCTATGCCTCCACTTGCCGTCGATGGTCGGAAGACGCCTGCGGCGCTTCCGACTCTCTCACGAAAAACGCGACTTTCGCTCGCTTCGAAAGGTTGCCGAAAGATGCGGCTGGCGCGGCGCGTGCGAAACCTCGCGTATACGGCAATATGTCCAGTGCTCTTTTGCAAAACTCGACTTGCGTCGTGCCACCGTGAGTGGCGAAATCTGCTTTGCCGCGCCAAGGCTGATGCGGGCGGCGAGAAGAACAGGGGCGGCACCTCATGCGACGTGGTTTGTCACTGTACCTGGATCTGCTGCGCTTTCTGCTGGCGCTGACCGTGATGTTGGGCCACGCCACGGAGCCCGCCTATCTCGGTCCGCTCTCGCAGTCCTGGACTTTCCCGCACTACGGCCTGACGGCGGTCATGGGTTTTTTCGTCCTGTCGGGCTTCGTCATCGCGCACGTCACGCAAGGCAGTGAGAGTGACCCGCGGGACTACTTTGCCGCGCGTGCCGCGCGAATGTACTCCGTTGTCCTGCCCGCACTGCTGTTGACCGCAGCGCTCGGGGCGGCGGGGGCCATCCTCAATCCGGACACCTACCTGCACGGCCCCATCCATATAGGCACGCACCAACCGCGGCGCTATTTGCTGACCGCGCTGTTTGCGCAGGATTTCTGGATCTGGCGGCGCGAGATGACGCCCGGAGTCAACCATCCGTTCTGGTCGCTCAGCTACGAGGTGACCTACTACGTGCTCTTCGGGCTGACGCTGGTGCGCAAACCCTGGGCAGCGATCGCCGGCGGTGTCGGATTGTTGCTGGTAGCGGGCCCGAAGGTCGCAGCGCTGCTGCCGATCTGGATCCTCGGCGTGCTCGCGTACCGGATAACGCGACGATCTGTGCTGCCGCGGCCGGCCGCTGTCGCCCTGATGATCGGCACCGTGGCGGGCCTGTATGTCACCGGGGCCTATAGGGGTCCCGACGATCCCGTCAATCGCTACTGGCTGGATTACGCCGAGGGGCTGCTGTTCGCGGGCAACATCATCGCTGCCGCGGGTCTCGCCCCGCTGCTCGAAAGCGTGCTCGGCCTGTGCCCACGATTCATTCGCTGGCTCGGCATGCTGACCTTCGCGCTCTACTTGTGCCACCGGCCGCTGCTGTATTTTCTTTCCGCGCTTCCCGTCAGCCAACCGGGCGATTGGCGACAGACGCTGTGGCTGTTTGGAATGACTTTGGCCGTCGTGATCGGAGTTGCGCATCTGGGTGAGTGGCTGCGTGGCTGGATGAGACGGCGCTTCACGCTGCTGCTGCCGCGAATCCGGCGGCATCCAGCTGCGCTCGCAGCGACTCCCGGCTTCCTCCCTGGATCATCATCCGATACCACAGCTCCGCGTTGATCAGCAGCCACAGACGGTTGCCGTGGTCCGCACGGCCGGCGAGGTGTGCCCCGAGCAGCGCATCGATCGGACCCCGCTGCAGGATGCCGGCGGCCACCAGCTGGGAGTCAGGCAGGAAGCGGTTGTACAACAGCCGGTACTCCTGCTGCAGCAGGTAGGGCAGGGCCGAGGAGAAACCCTGCTTCGGCCGTTCGAGCACCTCGCGCGGCAGGTAGCGAGCGGCGAGCTTACGCTGCGCCCAGCGAAGCGAGCGTCCGCGCATCTTCATGCTGGAAGGCAGCCGTGCCGCGAACTCCGCCAGCCGATGATCCATGAACGGGCTGCGCGTCTCCAGACCGTGGGCCATCGACATCCGATCGCTGATCATGACCGGGTGATCCGGCAGCCGGACCTGGCTGTCGGCGCTGAGCATATGATCGAGCGGCTCCCCGCTCGCGGCATCGTAAGGAATGCGGATCGCGGCCTCGGCGTCGGCGCCCTCCAGGTGCGCGCGTGCCTCCGGCGTAAACAGGGAGTCGCGCATCGCCGGGTCGAAGTAGAAGTAGCTGAGGCTCGCGGCGTAGCGCTGCCCGCCTGTCAGGAACGAGAGACGCTGCAGCCAGCGCAGCTGGTGCCCCAGACTCTTGTACCAACCGGCCTCGGGGATCAGTGACAGAGCGGGGCCCAGGACATGACGGCGCAGTGCCGCCGGCACCCGTGCATAGTGCCCCGCGTACAGATTGCCGTAGTAACGGTCATAGCCGCCGAACAGCTCGTCGCCGCCGTCGCCGCCGATCACGACCTTCACGTATTGATGCGCAAGCTCCGCCACGTGATAGGTGCAAAGTGACAGGGGATCCGACGGCTCATCCATGTGGTAGATGAGATCCGGCAGCAGAGCGATGAGCGAGGGAGAGAGCGTGCGCTCGTGATGCTGAGTGCCGAACTTGTTCGCCACGGCCCGCGCATACGGTGCCTCGTCGAAGCGCGGATGCGGCAGGCCGACGGTGAAGGTCGGCAGGTCCTTCACGCCCACTCGCCTGGCGAGCATCGCCACGAGCAGGCTTGAATCCAGTCCGCCGCTGAGAAACGCCCCGACCGGCACGTCGCTCACCAGGTGCAGGCGCAGGGACTCCTCGATGTGCGACTCGAGCTCATCGAGCAGGGCCGCCTCGGAGCCGCTGCGCTTGGGCTGGTAGTCGAGCTGCCAGTAGCGGCGGATGAGCGGCTCGCGGCCTTCCTCCAGCACGAGGGAGTGAGCGGGCGGAAGCTTGCGCACGCCGCTGAACATCGACAGCGGAGGCGCGATCAGGCGCAACGCCAGGTACTGGTCGAGCGCGGCGAGATCCAGGCTGCGCAGCGAGGAATCGAAGGCGAGCAGCGCCTTGATCTCGGAGGCGAAGGCGAACCCGCGGCTCGTGTGTGCATAGTAGAACGGCTTCTGTCCGAGATGATCGCGGGCCGCCAGCAGCCGGCGCTTGCGCGCATCCCAGAGCGCGAACCCGAACATGCCGCGCAGGTGCTTGAGCAGGTCATCGCCGCAGGTCTCGTACAGGCCGATGATGACCTCGCAGTCGCTGTTGGTGAGAAAGCGGTAGCCGCGCGCTTCCAGGTCCGCGCGCAGCTCGCGGTAGTTGTAGATCTCCCCGTTGCACACGACCCAGACGGACTTGTCGGCGTTCGTGAGCGGCTGGCGGCCGCCCTGCAGGTCGATGATGGACAGCCGCCGGTGTCCGAAGATGGCATGTGCGTCCTGCTCGACGCCTTCCCCGTCGGGGCCCCGGTGCCGCAGGGCGTGCATCATCCTTTGCATGCCTTCCGCAAGGGCCCACGTGTCGCCCACTATTCCGGCGATTCCACACATACTAATCGTGCTCCAGGCGCGCGGGGGCGCCGCTCGTGTGCGCGGCGATCGCGCGCTCGAAAATTCGCTCGTAGCGCTCCGCGCAGCGGTCGATGAAGAAATTCTCCACTCGCGCGAGATTCGTAAGCCGGATGGCGCCGCGGCGCTGCGCGTCATCGCGCAAGCCGCGCACCGCGTCATTGAACCCCCGCAGGTCATTGAGCGCAACGACCTCTCCGGTCTCGGGGCTCGCCAAAAAATCCGTCTGACCACCCCGGTTGTAACACACGATCGGCAGTCCGAAAGCCATCGCCTCGAGAAACACCAGGCCGAAGCCTTCGTGCTGGCTCGTGGAGACGAACACGTCCGCGGCCGCAAACGCCTGGTATTTCACCTCGTCGCTGACGTAACCGAGCATGCGCAGGCGATCGGTGACACCGAGCTCGGTGGCGCGGCGCGTGACCGCTTCCGCCTCCGGGCCATCACCGACCACCAACAGGTACGCGCCGGGAACCGTGGCCAGCGTGTCCATCAGCTGCGGGGTGGCTTTGCGCGCCACGATCCTTCCGGCGGTGACCAGTACGAAAGCATCCTGGGGCAGGTCGAATTGTGCTCGGCGCGCCTGCACGCCCTGCGGAGGCCGGTCGATCCCGAGCGGGATGAGCTCGACCTCGCGCTTGACTCCATAGATCTGCGCGACGTTTCTCGCGGTGTCACGCGACTGCGCGACCACCCAGTCCGCGCGCGTGAGCAGCCGTGAGACGGCGCGCCGCAAAAAGCCGTGCCGGTGCGGGGAGCTGCCTTTGGAAGGGTCGTACAGGTCGCCGCCATGAACCGAGAGCACGTTCGGGATCCGCAGCCGATGCGACAGCCAGTCACCGAGCGGCCCGGTGGGCACGGCGAAATGCGTGTTGATCACATCGAAGCGCTGCTCACGCCCGAGCTGCAGGCCGCGCCACAGCCCGAGTGGCAGATACGCCGCCATGGAGGGAAGATTGGCGACGGCAAGCTTCCGCCGGAACAGCACGGGCACGCGGACGACTCGCACGCCTCCGTCCAGATCCTCCGCCGGCAGGCCCGCCGCCCGGGAGCTCAGCGCGGTGACTTCGTGGCGGCGCGCAAGCGTGCGCGCCATCGCGGCCATGACGACCCCGCCGCCGCCGCCGAGCGGGGGGTATTCGTAGTTACAGAAGAGAATCCGCAATGTGTAATGTACGTCCCGTGGGGCGCCAAGTCCGTGTATTCTGCCCGGACACGCCGACCTTTATAAGCGCAATTTGGGGATAGTCCGGATGAATGCCAACTTTAGGCCGGAACCGCTCAAGAGCGGGCAGGCCTTGCCGGGATCGCAGCTGGCGGCACGGCTCGAGCCGTTCGATTCCTACTGGCAGGCGCCGAAGGATGTTGAGAAGGGCTTCCGTTCCTTCACGGCCTACTATCGGGCCAACTACCTGGCCCACATGCCCGCGGACCGCGATGCCCGCATACTTGTCATAAGTTGCGGGCCGGGCTATCTCGTGCAGATGCTGCGCGACTGCGGCTACCGCGCCGTGCTGGGCATCGACTCCGATCCGGCCAAGGTTGAGATCGCCCGCGCGCACCAGCTGCCGTGCGAGACCGCGCGCGCCTTCCCGTTCCTGCAAGGCAAGCAGGCACAGTTCGACGTCATCATCCCGGAGCAGGAGCTCAATCATCTCACCCTCGATGAGACCATCGATTTCCTGCGCCTGTGCCGCCAGGCGCTGCGACCCGGTGGCCGCGTGGTGGTGTACGCGATGAACGGCGCCAACCCGCTGGTGGGCTCGGAGAATCTCTCGCACAACATCGATCACTTCTACAATGTCACCGAGTACAGCCTCGAGCAGATCCTCAAGCTCGCCGGATTCGACTCGGTGCGTGTCTTCGCGCTGAAGCTGTATGTTTTCTGGAAGAACCCGCTCAACTACGTCGGGCTGGCGGTGACCGCCACGCTCGAACTGATGTTTCGGGTCATCTTCATGCTGTACGGCAAGAAGGTGCGCGTGTTGAGCAAGAAGGTGGCCGCCGTCGCCACCGCTCCCTGAGTCGCCAAGGACTCAGCGAGGCTTCAGCAGGTAGTGCTCGTTCACCTGTCGGACCGCGACGTAGCTCTGATCGAGCCTCCGGCAGAACTCCTCGCCGAGGTAGTGGCGAGTGACGTTGTATCGCTCCGCCATCGGCAGCCCGGTCGTCTGGATGAGCGCGTAGTAGCGCTCGTCGATGCGATGGGCGAGAAGCTCCGGCCCGACCGCGCCCGTGCGCAGCTTCTTGCCGTAATTCGAGACATCGATCTCGAACGGCTTGCCCGCCCAGTAACACAGTGAAGGCTGCTCACAGGCCACCGGCCCCGGAGCGGCGGCAAGGGCCGCGATGAGATCCCGGTATTGCCCGAGCTGCGTCTGGTCCTCGCGGATGAGATCGTGCCCGAGGACCACGGCATCGAGGCTGCTCGGCAGGCACAGCGCCCCCATCACTGCAGTGATCGTGCCGGGCGCGAACCGGCGATAATTGACGTCCAGAATCGACACCAGGCGCGCGGCGAACAGGCCGGCGCCCAGGCTCAGGGCGATGATCAGGTCAAACAGCACGTTGACATCGATATCGATGCCCGAGAGAAAGAACAGTCCGATTCCACCACCCACCAGGGCATAGACCAACACGAAGCGGGTCGCGGCCTCCCGCCAGGCCAGTATGCCCAGCAGCACTGCGTACGCCAGCAAGGGGACCATGGGGCTCAGGAAGCGCCCACCGTGAGTGGCGAGCCTGTGCAAGGAGAATCCGCGCCTATGGCCGAGCACGTCCTGCAGAAACACTGCGCCATAGGCGTGCGTGATCAGCAGTAGGGCCACGGCTGCGAGGGCCGCACTGGCCAGGGTCCAGCTCAGGAGCCGCCGGCGGTCACTCATCAGGGACCACAGGAACAGGGCCAGAGGAAACACGGCCAGATTGTGCTTGACCAACACTCCGCCGACACATAGGAGGCTCGAGAGCACGATGGGGACGGTTGGACGTGATGCGCTCTGCGCACGCAGGAACAGCACGGCGCCGCCGGTGACGAACGCGCGCCCGAGCCACTCCGGATCGTCCATGGCTACATAGTCCTGGGCGTTCGCGCCGATGTAGAGCAGGAACAGGAGGCTGGAGAAGAGCGCAAAGAAGCGCTCGGCGCGCAGTGCGCGGGCCAACAGATAGATGTTGCCCGCCACCGCCAGCTCCGCCAGCAGCGCGATCAGTCTCCCCGCGATGATGTTGTCGCCAAGAATCCGGCCGAGCATGCCCACGATGTAGAAGGACACAGGCGGGTAGTTGTTCGTGATCAGGGCATCGGGCGAGGGATAGAGGAGCGCACCCGAGAGCGCCTTCAGCGCCTGGTACGCGTTCCAGCCCTCGTTCTCATCTCGCGGCATCCGCAGGGGGAGGCGGTGCAGCGGCCCGAGCACCACGGCGATGATCGCGAGCACCATCAATGCCAGCACAGCCGCCCGAAGGATTCGCTCCGAGCGTCCGGCGAGAGCGTGTTCCCTGAGCGTCGGCCGAAAGAGTGCCGCCGTTGCGGGTCCGGGCTCAGGCACGGGCTTGCCTACCGCGCCTTCCAGGTCAGCACCGCGCTCACCGCGTAGTTCCAGACAGAGCTCATGGCGGCTCCGGCGATACCGGCAAGCCACCACGACTCCTGGCGCCCGAACAGGAATGAGGCCAGGGAGACATTGGCCGCGGCACCGATGCCGCACACCAGAGCGAACGAGAGCAGACCGCGGATGAAACCCCATCCCTTGAGGCGCCGGTCGCGATAAGTCAGCCAGTTGTTGAGCGTGAAGTTGGCCACCATCGCGATGCCGGTCGCGGTCGTCTGCGCTGCCGTGAAGCCGAGCGCGAGCACGCTCAGGCCGAATCGCAGGACGAGCAGATGCACACCCAGACCGAGCAGCCCGATCATTCCGAACATCACGAAGCGGACCGGCACGAAGCGCCCGAGCGTCTTGTCGGCGAGCAGGAACAGGTACTCCCAGGCGACGAGCGCATCGAGCTTGCTCTCCCCTGCGAGTCGCGGCCGGAACTGGTACGGCAGCTCCGTAACGCGCAGCGGGCGCTCGGCCGAGGCCAGGATGTCGATCAGGATCTTGAAGCCCACCGCCGACAGCCGCCGCACCGTCAGATCGAAGGTATCCCGGCGCAGCATGAAGAAGCCGCTCATCGGGTCCGCGACGTGCGTGCGCAGAATGATCTGCCCGAGCCGCGTGGCGAGGTTCGAGATGCGCGCGCGGCGGGACTCCCAGCCCTGCACGCCGCCGCCCTCGACGTAGCGGCTGCCGACTACGATGTCGGCGCTCCCGCTCTTCAGCACTTCCAGCATCCGCGGCAGCAGCGATTCGTCGTGCTGCAGGTCGGCGTCCATGACGGCGACGTACGGCGCCGTGCTGGCCTGCACGCCCTCGATGCACGCGGAAGAGAGGCCCCGCCGCCCGATGCGATGCAACAGTCTGACACGACCATCGACACGCGCCAGCCGTGTAGTGACTGGCCGGGTCCGGTCCCGGGAGTCGTCATCGACAAACAGCACCTCCCAGTGGATGCCGTGCAAGGCCGCGCCGAGCTTGTCGACCAGTGTCTCGATGTTGCCTTCCTCGTTGAGCGTCGGGATGACTACGGTCAGCTCCGGTCCCGGGAAGGCGCCCGGCGCGGGGGACCGCACCGTTTGCGGAGTTGGTGCCTGAGCGGCGAGCTTGAGGGCGATCGGGTCGGACAAGGTCGAGGATCTGTGTCGGCTCAGGTGGCGCGCAACGATCTTACACAAGACCGTGGCGGAGTTACACGCCGCGCTGCGGATGGGCCTGCCGCTGCCGTTCCGGCGCCGGCCATGTCCACATGAAGGCAACACGTCGCGCAACGTTGTCGTATCGCAGTGTCTCGGTACGTATCCGGTGGTGCCTGAGGGGCCTGAGGCCGACGGTGCCGGCGCTTACTGACTACGTGCCTTGTGGGCAAACACGTAGGCACGCGAGAGCGTGAAGTTCACAGTCATTCCCGCCAGCGCCCCGACGGCGACCCCCAGCACGGGGTAGGCGGCGAAGAGGGCGGTCGTGGCGAGCAGCAGCGAATAGGTTCCGAAGTTGACGCTGCCGCCGATGGCATTGGCCGCCAGGAAGCGCAGCCACTGGGCGCCGAGCGTGTGCCGGGTCACGTGGTCGCGAAAGGTGAAGATCCTGTTCAGGGCCCAGGTGGTGGTCGCGGCACATAGAAACGACACCACGCGACCCAGATACGGCCCGGCGCGCGTCGTGTGCAGCATCAGCGTGAGCACACCGGCATCGACTACGAAGCCGGCGACGCCCACGACGCCGAAAGAGAAAAACTGGCGGACTATCCGTCCGAACCTGTTCGCCAAGGCGCCTGCGCCTCCTGGGTGGCGACGGAATTGAAGCGGATGGGCACGCTCAGGTAGCTCAGCCGCTTGGTCTCAACGCGACCGCGCGTCACCGTTTCCAGGATCAGGCCGCAGAAGAAGCTCAGGAATGCCAGCAGCATGATGCCGGTGCTCAGCACGGCGGTCGGCAGCCGCGGCACCAGGCCTGTCTTCAAGTAGGTCTCGATCACCGGGACCGCGAGCGCGCCGGAGAGAATCGCCAGCAGGGCTCCGATGACTCCGAAGAAGGTGAGGGGCTTCTCCTGCTTCATCAGGATCATGATGACCCGCAGGATGCGGATGCCGTCGTGGTAGGTGCGCAGCTTGCTGGCCGAGCCACTCGGGCGCTCCCGATAGGTGGTCGGAACCTCCGCCATGGGCAGGCGCAGCTCGAGCGCGTGCACCGTCATCTCGGTCTCGATCTCGAAGCCCGGCGTCAGCGCGGGAAACGATTTGACGAACCGGCGGCTCATCACCCGATATCCCGACAGCAGATCGGTGAGCCGGTTGCCGAAGATGCGGGCCACGAGCCCGGTGAGCATGGCGTTGCCGAACTGATGGCCGCGGCGATAGGCCAGGTCGGAGGAGGCGACCCGCGCGCCGTTCACCATGTCGAGCGATTCGCTCAGCAGCAGCTGGATCAGCTTGGGCGCGCTGGCGGCATCGTAGGTGTCATCGCCGTCCACCAGCACGAACACGTCCGCCTCGATGTCGGCGAACATCCGCCGCACGACGTTCCCCTTGCCTCGCAGCGGCTCGCTGCGCACGACCGCTCCGGCTGCGGCCGCCACCGCCTTCGTCTGATCCGTGGAGTTGTTGTCGTAGACAAACACCGTGGCGTCCGGCAGCGCCGCCCGAAAGTCGCGCACCACGGCGGCGATGGCGGCCTGTTCGTTGTAACAGGGAACGAGTACGGCGATGACCGGATTCATATACCTGCGTGCGTACCGTGTTGTTGCGGGACCGTTACGTTGTGTTTTAGGTGGCATCCGCCGCGCCGGCGCGCATGCTGGAACGTGCCGGCGCGCGATTCCTGGGCCAGCCGTGTCGCCACAGCTCCGCCGCGATGATCACCAGGGCAATCGTGGAAGCGGGCCGCGGCAACCAGCCGTAGCGCTGCACGAAGTGCGTGATCATGGCGTAGAATAACACGATCCACAGTGCCGGCAGGATGAATACCACGAGGTCCGCGCGCCTCGCGGCGCGGGCATACACCAGTGTCAGGATCAACAACGGGAATATGACCGTGGCGCCGCGCAGCAACAAGGGCGCGAACAGCGCGAAGTGCATGAACAGGCGCCGCTGGATTAACTTAAATCCGTCCTCCTGCGTGAGCTTGTCCGCGGCGCCGGGCGCATACCGCGCTCCCGCGGCACGCTCCTGCCGCAGGTAGCGCTCATAAGTGGCCCGGCTCTCGCGATACCACGTCAAGGCCTCTTCGGGCCGACCCGTATCCTCGCTCTCCTGATCGCGCCGACCCGCCGCTCCGCCCAGTCCCATCGCCAGATGTTGTAGACGCCCGCCGGCCTCGAGATCCGCATCCCGGAAGCCCGTGATCAGGCGCAGCGCGTGTGCCACGGTGCCGGTGGCCGCCCACGCATAGAAAGAGCCTGCGTACTCCCGGCCGTTCATGCCATCGAGGAGCCCCCGATACAGAACGATTGGACCACCCCGCTCGGCCAGCTGGAAGTAACCGGTTCGGGCCTCGTTGCGCGCCATCCACGCGCTGCTCAGCGCGGCAAACGGCAGAGCGAGCACGAGCACCGCCAGCACCGTTCGAGTGCGGAACCAGCGCGCACGCGCAGTGACCGCGAAATACAACACCGCGAGACAGACCAACACGGGCGGATACGCGTAGAAGAAGCCGGCCTTCGTGAGTGCCAGGAGACCGAAGAGGCCGCTCGCCAGTCCCAGCATGGGCAGGCGGCGCCGCGTGAATCCGATGGTCAGCGCAGTCGAGGCGCAGCACAGGAGCGCCGCGCCGGGCAGCTCCGTGCACAGGCTGTCCACCCCGATGGCGTAGCGTGCATTCGGCGGCACCAGCAGGGTGAAGGGCAGCTCGACCGCCAGGGCGGCCAGCAGTTGCCACGCTCGGGACAGTCCGAAGCAGTGCGCGGCCCACGCCGCGGAGGCCATCAGCAAGGCAAGCCAGAGCAGGTTCTGCAACTTGAGGTAGCGGGCGCGGTCGCCGGAAAAATACGCCTCCGGCGCCGCCGGGCCGAGCGCCGCATCCACCAGCCGGATCGATGCGGCGCTCACCAGGATGGGAATCGGCTCGCGCACCATCGTGGGTCCGTAAGGCGGCTGCTCGTCCTCCGAATACACCTGGTGATGCGCGACGTTGAGCGCTATCCAGAGCGATTCGGCGGCGTCCTTGACGACCGGACGCCCGGTGACTTCCGGCAGCGCCAGTGCGCACAGCACGACCAGAACGAGCGCCGTGAGGCGGGTCGGCCGGGTCACAGATACCCGTTGGCGCTGTACCACTCGGCGGTCCGGCGCGCGCCTTCTGCGAAGGAGATCTGGGTGCGGAAGTCCAGCAGGCGCTGCGCCTTCTCGGTGGAGAACCGGAAAGACTTGCGGAAGAAGTCGAGGCGACGGCGATGCAGCGGTGGCTTGATTCCGAGTGGCCTCAGCGTTGACTCGAGCACGTAGGCCGCGGCCACGAACGGCCACATCGGAGCGCGCGGTGGCGGCTTCTTGCGGCCAATAGCCGCGCCGACCGCCGCAACCATGGCATCCGTCGTAATCTGCTCCTCGCCGGCGAGCACGATGGTCTCGCCCTGGGCCCGGCCCGGCACAGTCGCCGCCAGCAGACCGCGTGCGAGATCGTCGGCATAGATGAGCTGGTGCAGGTTGGTTCCCGACCCCACGATGAGAAAGCGCCCCTTGCGGATTCCTCTGAACAGCTTGAGCAGGCGCATGTCCCCAGGCCCATAGGTCTCGGAGATCCGGATGATGCAGAACTCCAGGCTGCCCGCGCACTGGCGCACGATCTGCTCGGCGGCGGCCTTGGTGCGTCCGTAGGGATTGTCGGGCGCCAGCGGACTGCCCTCATCCAGTGTGCCGTCGCTCGCCTGGCCGTACACGCCGATGGTGCTCCCATGCACGAAACGCCGCACGCCGGTGCGCGCGGCGAGCTCCAGCAGCCGCTGCGTGCCCTCGACGTTGACGCGGTGAAAGTGGCTCTCGGGTGCCTGGGCCTCGTGTTGTGCGGCCGCCAGATGGATCACCGCGTCCTGGCCAGCGAGCGCGCGCTCGAGTGTCGCGGTGTCCTCGAGCGGCGCAACGATGACCGTGATGCCCGACTTCGACAAGGCATCGCATCGGGTGCGCTCCGTGCCGTTGTTGACTGCGGTCGTGACCGTTACCCGATAGCCGAGCTGGGTGGCCAGCTGCGCGAGGCGGCTGCCGATGAACCCGGAGCCCCCCGTGATCAGTATTTTCGGCAGCTCGGTCGAGGTCATGCGTCAGGCGCTGCGCGCGCGGGCTGGCTGCTGCGGTGGGCAGGCGAGGTAGCGGGCAAATTCCAGCTCGACCCCGGTACGCTCCTCCACGGTCCGCCGCTCGGACCAACCCAGCTCACGCGCAAGCAGCGCCTGCAGCTCGTCCAGGGCAGGCGTCCCGGGATGGCCGCTCGTACCCAGCTCGGTTCGCCTGAAGACGACATCGGTCATGCGCTGCGCGGACTCGGTGCGCACGCCGTGAATGGCCTCCGCGCAAGTCACCTGGGTGCCGGAGAAGCAGCGTCGCAGAGCAGGCTCACGCTCCCCGAGCGAGAAGACGTCCGCGGCGCGCGTGCCGTAGTTGCGCACGAGCCCATCCACCGCCGCAGCCGGAAACCAGGCAGGGCGCTTCGCGCGGTGCTCGCTGAGAGCGGCATCGAACCGTCCCATATCTCCGCCCGGCAGGGGCAGGTAGGCGGAACCTTCGCCCGAGGAGCGGGCTCCCAGCTGAGCCGTGGCCAGATCGAGTGCCTCGGCGGCATCGCGCCGCGCCACCGTGTAGCGCACGCTGATCACCGATACCAGGCCGCTCAGGCCGAACTTACGGTGGTCGATGAGTCGCGACTGCTTGCCGAAGCTGAGTCCTTTCTGCTGCCGCGAGGCCTCACCGAAGGGCACCAGTCCGAAGTCGACCCGGCGAACATCCGACTCGCTGAGGCGCAGGGCGGGGTAGGCGCTGTTGAATTCCTCGATGAACTCGTGCAGCTCATTCGGCGGCAGGCCAATGCCGTCCGGGTCGCGAAGCACCACGGCATGCCACACGCCCACGAGCGTGCAGTCGCGCCAGGGAACCAGGAACAGGTGCCGGCTGTTACGCGCCAGCAACGCATCGGAGTCGCGCGTGCGGCCCTGTACCGCAAGCGCCATTGGAGTGGAGTACCGGCGCGCGATGGTGAAACAGGTATCGCGTGAGTAGGTGCTCTCGACCCCGTACTCCGTGTTGGATTTCTGCAGCACGGCCTCGGACCAGGGTCCCGCCGCGTTGATCACCAGCCGGGCCCGGATCTCCAGGCGCGTGCCTTCGATGCGATCCAACGCCTGAACGCCGATGACCCGGTCGCCTTCTACCAGCAGGCGCTCCGCCTCGACGTAGTTGGCGACGGTCGCGCCCCGCTCGGCGGCGGCTGCCGCGAATGCCAACACGAGGCGCGGCGGGTTGTACATCTGGCCGTCTTCGAAAACGGCCGCGCCGGACAGCTTTTCGGGCGCGACGTCGGGGAACAGCTCGAGCGTCTCGCTTTTTGACAGAAAGCGGGTGGGCCGCACGCGGCGCGCCGGGTCCTCGATCCGGTTGCGCAGGTCGGCGGTGAGCGAGTCGTACAGCAGCATGCCCGCGCCGAGCAGCCAGCGGCTGCTCTTGCCATGCCCATAGGTGGGAATCACGAAGGGCAGCGGCGCCACGAGGTGCGGCGCGATGCGCAGCAGGATCGTCCTCTCGAGGCATGAGGCGCGCAGCCGGGGGATGTCCCCGTGTTGAATGTAACGAATTCCACCGTGCACCACTTTGAAGCAGTGGGCGGAGGCCCCGGCGGAGAAGTCCTCCCGCTCGATCAGCGCGGTATTGAAGCCGCGCAGGGCAGCTTCACGGGCGGTGGCGGCCCCCGAGGCCCCGCCACCGATCACCAGCACGTCGAAAGGCACGCTC
>DASTDD010000334.1:0-9435 GCA_035710545.1 Steroidobacteraceae bacterium | reverse complement strand
GGCGACGTCCCAACCCGCGAATGCAACCATCAGGACTTCGTCCCTCCCGATGCCAAGCGAGTCCGTGCCGAGCTGATACGCGCGCCGGGCGGGCTTGTACGTGCGGACGATGTCGGTGCTGAGGATGTGTGAAAACAGATGACGCAGGTTCGCCTTTGTCAGACCGGACTCGAGCGCAGCGTAGGTCATGTTGGAGAGGATACCCAGCGAGACGCCCAGATCCCGAATTTTGGGCAATATCTCGTGGGTGTCCGGCCAAACCCGAGGGCTTGAGTAAGCACTCATGAGCTGCCTGCGATTCTCTGCAGTCAAGGCCACTTCGCTCTGGCGTGCGGCGTACGTCAGGCTATCTTCCGTGGCCTGGAGGAAGTCAACGTAGCGATTGCCGAGCACCCGCAGCCATTGGTACTCGAACTGCCGGGCTCGCCACGCTTGCAGCAGCATCGCGGCCTTTTCGGGATAAAGCCGCTGCACGAGGGAGCTGACGACGCGCGGGTCGAACAGCGGAAACGCGTCGAACAGGACCGCGCGGATCGGCTTTTTGTCCTGCCTGAGCGGGCTGGCTGCAGCCGCGGTTCGCCAGCCCAAGGCCGCGCCCATCGAAACACCGAGAAGCTCGCGTCTATTCATGGTCAGGGGTATTTCCTTGGGGATCCGGTGTCGCGACCCACGCGTCCTGCTGCAGCACGACGCGGTACCCGTCAGGGTCCATGTAGGTTCGTCCGCTCGCGTTCCAGTAAGGATTGAATGAGGGGACTTCCTGGAATCCCGCCGCGGTCATCCGTTCGCACGCCAAGTGCCAGTCAGGCTCTGAGGGATGGTAAAAAACGAGCAGGTCCTCGGGAGTCGGACGGGGATTGATTGGATGCCTCCGACTGCGGGTGAGCTCCAGGTGATACTCGGATTCCAATGAGCCCACCATGATTCCGTCGAAGCCGTCGTGATCCCGGAAGCTGCCGAGGATGCGCAGCATCAAGCCGTGGCAATACATTCGCGCCGAATGCTCAACATCGGTGACCGGCCGGGCTATTCGAAGGTGCTGTGTCATGTCCGCAGCAGACCGCCTCCCCGGTGAAAATATTTCGAGGCAAAGGAGATGGCCGGGGCTCCCTCGTTGTGGAGAGAACACCCCGAGAGGTTCTCCAGATCGAGGTTACAATCCTCGCGGGAGCGTGACTGGCTGGGCACCAGTGGCCGCCCGCCCTGCTCCCACGTTGGCAATCCAGGCAGATGCGATGACTTGTCCGGCCGCGCAGCGTTCTGCCAAAGGGGGCGATCCCCCGCGGCTCAACCTCTGATGACGAAGCAATGAGCCGTGTGCGCCACGGTTCCGAGGATGCACACGAACAGCAGTATCCCGAACAGCGCAGCGAGGAGCGAGTTGGTCATCAGACACCGCGGCTCGGGCGGCGAGGCCACCAGTCGCGCGACCCGCAGGCTGATGAACGAGGAAGCGCCCGCCTGAAGCAAAGATGGCTCCTGCGGATGGGCCAGCTTCGCGAGCGCCGAGACGAGGTAGGAGCCGTGCGCCTTCGCTATCACGGAGTCGTCGCATGAGAGCTCTCGATACAGGGCGAGCCGGAAGGTGGTCAGCCAGGCGAGCGGATGGAACCATAGCCCACACAGGATCAGCTCCTGCACGAGGCCGATGAGGTTGTCCCGCCGCTTGGCATGGGTGACCTCATGCATGAGGACGGCGCTGAGCTCCGGTTTGCTCAAGACACGGTCGATGCCGTCCGGCAGTGAAATAGTTGGATGCACGAAGCCTTCCACCGACGGGGTCAGCGCGGTGCCCGAGAATCTCACGGGCACGCCCATGAGGGAGGCCTGCCGCAGCGGGCGCGGCGAACGTTTGTGGGCATTGCGACGATCGGAGCGGAGGCGCAGGAAAAGCCGGGCGAGCATCAGGCCCGTGCCGCAAAGCCACACTCCTGCAATCAGCGCACCGACGCTCAGATGGTGCGACATGCCTACGCCGACCGCGTCCAGACCCCTGAGCTGCCTGGCCCATCGGAAGGTCAAGGCCCCGAAACGATCGAAAAAGCCGCCGACCGGCACGATGAAATTGACGGACGTCGCGACCCAGATCCAATACTTCCATGTGGCGCTGGCTCCTCGGATCGAGGTGAGAGCCCAGGCAGCCAGGCAGAGAATCGAGGCGTAGAGAAGATGCACCTCGAGGTAATAGACGAAGGGCGCCACGTGCTCCCGCATACCCATCCCATCCAATGCTGCCGGGCAGTTTCTTCAGGATACATGCTACTGCCGCGCAAGCGCTACGCAGACGTAAGCCCCTGGCTGCGCGACCGCCTCGCGGGCGATCGCAGGACGGCTCGCGAAATTGAGGTGTGCCCATTGTGCCGCAGCTGCGCGGCGCAGGCCTCATTCAGTTCCGATTTCGAATTCGACAGCGACTCCCAAATCGCCGAGGACGCGGCTGGTCTCCGGAGTCAGGCTGAAGGTGTCCACTTCCGCACCGAAAACCGTCACCAGCAGAGTGACCTCGCCTCCCTCCGCGCGCAGACGCCGCAAGAGGTCACCATGGGCGTTGAGGACGCGGCCGACGGTCATGGCCAACGACCAACTGAGGTTTCGTCGGATGGCGGTGACCTGCCGGTGGGCAATCCGCGCGAGATCATCCGATGAGAATGCGAGGTCGGCCAATGCGGCCGCTGAAGGCTTCAGAACTCCGAGCCAGTAGGTTTCCGGATAGACCGGCGCGGAGCGGCCCTTGCTGCCGCGGCGCGGCGTGCCGGCGGCGTAGGCGTATTCAGGCTCCACATTCAAGGTGCGCGAAAGGTCGGCAGGATCGATCGAGGGGTGCCGGATCCGCAGTGAGAATTGAAACGGCTCCGAGCCGGATTCAGACAGTTTCCTGGCTTCCATGACCGCTCCTGGCGGGTAGGGGTTACAGGTAGGCCGCACGTCCGGGAATCATCCCCGAATCGACGAAGAATGGCGACTGGGATCTGCGCGGTGGGGGATCTGCGCCTGTGCGCCCCATGACTTGTCGTATGATGGCGCGCTTTCATCGGAGCACCAAACATGAGCGCCTCAGGCGATCAATACGCATTGGGACGTACACCGCAGGAATATGCGCGTCTGGCGCGGCAGGCCGATATCTTGCGGCCCATGACGGAGCGGCTCTTTGCGGATGCCGGAATTGGCGCTGGCGCAACGGTGCTCGACGTGGGATCGGGCGCCGGTGATGTCGCGATGCTCGCGGCGGAAATGGTCGGACCGGAGGGCCGGGTCATCGGACTGGACCTGGATGAAAGCGCCCTGAGCCTCGCTCGCGAGCGAGCCCTCGCGGCCGGGTTGCGTAACATCTCCTTCGTCAGTTCGGACTTTGCTCGATATCGCCCCGAGACGCCACTCGATGCAATCGTCGGGCGCTTCGTGTTGATGTATCAGGCCGATCCGGCCGCCGCGCTCGCGCCGCTGACCAGGCACCTCCGGCCGGGCGGCGCGGTTGCATTCGTCGAGCCGTGGTTCCAGCCACCCGCAGCGCTGCCCGATTGCACCACCAAGACCATGATCAGCTGCATGCTGGAGACCCTGCGACGGTCCGGGGCGCATCTCGATCTGGGACCCCGGTTGCATCGGGTCTTTCAGGCTGCCGGACTTCCTTTGCCCACCATGCGGTTCGAGGCGGTCATCGACGGACGAGGTGATTCGCCGCTGTATCAGTATGTGACCGACACGATGCAAAACCTTCTGCCCAAGGCGCTCGAGTACGGAGTACCCGACGCCGAGAAGCTGGATGTTGCTTCGCTGCCAGGCCGTATTGCCGCGGAAATGAAGGCCGCCGGCTACGCCATGGTAGTCGTACCGTCGGTGTACGCCTGGTGTAGAACCGGGCTTGCCTGAAGGAACATCGCGCTACCGCGGCTGCCGGGAAACCGACATCGGCAGCGCCTACTTCGCAGCCGAAGCCCTGACCGACCCTGCGCCTTTGCCCGCAGCCTTGTGCATCCTGGCGCGGCTGTCGGCCGCGTGGGCCCGGAGGGTGCGGCCGGCACGCTCGGGGTCGCGCGAGGCGATGGCCTTAACAATTGCCTTGTGCTCGGCGTTCGACACCTCGAAGCCGCCACCCTCCTGCAGCCCATGCAGGCGAAACAGCAGCAATTCCTTGGTGAGCCGGCGATAGGTTTCCGTGAGGCGGGCGTTGCCCGCGAACTCCACCAATGCATCGTGAAACTGCAGGTTGAGTTTGTGGTAACGCTTGATGTCGCGCTCGTTCACGGCGCCATCCATCTCCTCCAGCAACCGACGAAGCTCGGCAAGCTGCGGCGGGCTGATGCGCTCCGCCAGGCGTCGGCCGATCAGGTCATCGAGAGCCTCGCGCACGTCATAGACCTCATCGGCCTCGGCTAGTGATACCTCACGGACGAACGTGCCGCGATTTCTTTCGGCGCGCACGAGGCCGCACTCCTCGAGGGCGCGCAGCGCTTCGCGCACCGGCCCACGGCTCGTGCGGAAACGCTGGGCCAGCTCCACTTCATTGATGCGTTGTTGTGGCCGCAGATCGCCACGCAGAATCATCTGCTCGATTTCGGCCTGGATGAGCGACGGGAGCGAATTGGCCTGGAATATCTCCAGTGGACTGGGTGCGTTCGAAGGCTGCATGGCGGCACAGCCTACCCTCTGGACTGTCAGCTGACAACTGTTGACACTTTATCCCACTGCTCTACAATCCAGAGCCGAGGCTCCTGCTTCCGACTGGAACATGCCGATGAACGCCGACCCCTACCTGCTGACCCCCGGCCCACTGACCATCTCCCAGCGCACCAAGCAGAGCATGCTGCGCGACTGGGGCTCCTGGGATGCCGATTTCAATCGCATCACGGGTCGTGTGCGCGAACGGCTCCTGCAAATAGCCTTTGCCCGGGGCACTCACGAGTGCATCCCGCTGCAGGGCAGTGGCACGTTCGCCGTGGAGGCTGCCATTGGGACATTCGTGCCCCGGACCGGCCACGTGCTCGTCCCGCAGAACGGGGCCTACTGCCAGCGAATCTCCCGCATCTGCCGCGTGCTCGGGCGCAAGCTCACGAATATCGACTATGAGGAGAACGCAGCGGTCAGGGCCGAGCACATCGACGCCGCCCTGCAGCAGGATCCCTCGATTACGCACGTTGCGCTCGTCCACTGTGAGACCAGCGCCGGCATCCTCAACCCGCTGAAGGAGGTGGCGCAGGTTGTAGCGGGCCATGGGAAAGGCCTGATCGTGGATGCCATGAGCTCCTTCGGCGCCCTGGAGATCGATGCGCGGGACACCCCCTTCGATGCCGTGATCGCCGCTTCCGGCAAGTGCCTCGAGGGTCCGCCGGGCATGGGGTTTGTCATTGCGGGTCGCAAGGCACTGGAACGCAGCGAGGGCAATTGCCACTCACTCGCCATGGATCTGTACGACCAGTGGATCTACATGCAGAAGACGACCCAGTGGCGTTTCACCCCACCCACTCACGTCGTGGCGGCGTTCGATTCCGCGATCGAGCAGTACCTGGAAGAAGGCGGTCTCGCGGCGCGCGGCGAACGCTACCGGCGCAACTGCCGCACACTGATCAGCGGCATGGCGAAGCTCGGCCTGCACAGCTTCCTGCCGGAGGCCATTCAGGCCCCGATCATCGTGACCTTCCATGCTCCGGATACTCCCCGATATGCATTCCGCTCCTTCTACGACGCGGTCAAACAGCGTGGTTACATCCTCTACCCCGGCAAGTTGACGACGGTCGAGACTTTTCGCGTCGGTTGCATGGGCCAGCTCGGTGAACGTGGCATCGCCGGCGCAGTGGATGCGGTCGCCGAAGTCCTCGGTGAGTTGCGAGCAGCCGCATGAACCCAGCGCAGCCGGCACGGTGCATCGAGGTGAATGGCCGCAGCTATCGGCTGCCGGTCCAGCCGTCGGTGGTGGTTTGCGTCGACGGGTGCGAACCGGACTACATCGCACAAGCGGTGTCCGGGGGCTTCATGCCGTGGATGGCTCAGGTCCTTGCAAAGGGCTCCTCGGTCATCGCCGATTGCGTGGTGCCGAGCTTCACCAACCCCAACAACCTGTCCATCGTGACGGGTGCGACCCCCGCGGTACATGGCATCTGCGGCAACTTTCTCTACGATCCGGAGAGCAACGCCGAGGTCATGATGAATGACCCGAAGTGGCTGCGGGCCCCTACCCTGCTCGCAGCGCTGGCGGATGCGGGCTGCAGCGTCGCGGTCGTGACTGCCAAAGACAAGCTGCGCAAGCTGCTTGGTCACGGCTTGCACGGTATCTGCTTCTCGGCCGAGAGGGCGAACGAGGCCACACTCGCCGAGCATGGTATCGAGGATGTTCTGGAGCTGGTCGGACTTCCTGTGCCGGGTGTTTACAGCGCCGCGCTCTCGGAGTTTGTATTTGCCGCCGGGGTGAAGCTCATGCGCAGCCGTCGCCCGGACGTGATGTACCTGTCAACGACCGACTATATCCAGCACAAACACGCGCCGGGCTCTGCGGATGCCAATGCGTTCTATCAGATGATGGACCGCTATCTCGCCGAGCTCGACGCCCTCGGCTGTGCCATCGCGCTTACGGCGGATCATGGCATGAACGCCAAGACGCGCCTGGACGCCAGCCCGAACGTGATCTATCTCCAGGACATTCTCGACCGCTGGCTCGGCGCCGGACGCGCGCGTGTGATCCTGCCGATCACCGATCCGTATGTTGTCCATCACGGCGCGCTCGGCTCGTATGCGACAGTCTATCTGCCTGCTGACGCCGACCCCCACGCTCTCGCTCGCCGCCTGTCGGAGCTGCGCGGTATCGAGGTCGTCCTGACTCGAGGCCAGGCCGCGGAGCGCTTCGAGTTGCCGCCGGACCGGATTGGGGATCTCGTCGTCGTATCGATCCATTCGGTGGCGCTGGGCAGCGCCGCCGCGCGGCATGACCTATCCGGACTCGATGCCCCACTGCGCTCACACGGGGGAATCTCCGAGCAGGCGGTCCCGCTGGTCATGAATCGACGCTTCAGCAACCTGGATGTCAATCGGCGCTGGCGCAACTTCGATGCGTTCGACTGGATCCTGAACCATGCCTGACCCCGCCGCCGGCCACGCCTCGGCGGGCGCACGTGCGGTGCTCCGGGAGGGCCTGCGTATCGGTGGCGAACGTGTCGCGACCGACAGAAGCAGCGAGGTGCACAATCCCTACGACGGCTCTCTTGTCGGTACGGTGGCAAAAGCAGGCGTGGCGGAAACTCGACGAGCCATCGAGACCGCGAGAACCTTCAGGGCACAGCTGACCCGCTTCGAGCGCTTCCGCATCTGTCAGCGCACCGCAGAGATGCTGCGCACGCATGCAGGAGAGCTTTCCGACCTGATCACCGCCGAAAGCGGGCTCTGCAAGAAGGATAGCCTGTACGAAGTCGGACGCGCCTGTGATGTGTTCATGTTCGCCGGCAACGCCGCGCTACAGGACGACGGACAGACGTTCTCCTGCGACGTCACGGAGCATGGCAAGCGACGCAAGGTCTACACGCTTCGCGAGCCGCTGCTGGGAGTGATCAGCGCGATCACGCCGTTCAACCATCCGTTGAATCAGGTGGCGCACAAGATCGCGCCCAGCATCGCGACGAACAATCGCATGGTGCTGAAGCCCTCCGAAAAGACACCGCTGACTGCGCTACGTCTGGCGGACATTCTGCGCGACTGCGGGCTGCCACCCGCGATGTTCAGTGTCATCACGGGTGACCCGAAAGAGATCGCCGACGAGTTGCTCACGCACCCGGACGTCGACCTGGTCACTTTCACCGGCGGAGTGGCCATCGGAAAGCATATTGCCTCCAGGGCGGTCTACAAACGCCAGATCCTCGAGCTCGGTGGCAATGATCCGCTCATCGTCATGGAGGATGCGGACCTCGATGAGGCCTCCAGCCTCGCCGTCGCCGGGTCTTACCGCAACTCCGGGCAACGCTGTACCGCGATCAAGCGGATGCTCGTGCAGGATTCCGTGGCGGATCGCTTCGTCGGACTGCTCGTCGAGAAGACCCGGGCCGTAAAGTACGGCGATCCCATGGACCCCTCCACCGACATGGGGACCGTGATCGATGCAGCCGCCGCCCGCCACTTCGAGGAAAAGGTCAATGCAGCGGTGGCGCAGGGAGCGGACCTGAAGATCGGCAACATCCGCCGTGGAGCGTTGTATTCACCCACCGTTCTCGATCATGTGACCTCCGACATGGCGGTCGTCCGGAGCGAGACCTTCGGCCCCGTCTCGCCGGTGATCCGGTTTTCGACGCTCGACGAGGCGATCCGCATCGCGAATTCGACGCCCTACGGCCTCTCCTCCGCCGTATGCACGAATCGCCTGGACACCATCACGCGCCTGGTGTCCGAACTGCAGGTCGGCAGTGTGAACGTCCGCGAGGTGCCGGGCTATCGGCTGGAGCTCACCCCGTTCGGCGGCATCAAGGACTCCGGGCTGGGCTACAAGGAGGGGGTACAGGAAGCGATGAAGCTCTTCACCAACACCAAGACCTATTCCCTCCCCTGGCCGGGCTGACCCCTTCCCCAGGCACACGCGGAACACCGTCAGAAGCGGTAATCCAGGTTGAGCTGATAGGTCCGGCCGATGATGCCGGGGAAGTACAACGACGTGGCCGCCGCGAAGTTGCCTCCGGTGGCGGCCAGCGGAATCGGACGAACGTTTCCATCGAGTACGCGTGCATGGGCAGGGCTTGCGGTGCGCGCGGAATTGCGCCAAATTCCTGCCCACTGTGCCGAGGCGCTACGTCACTGTGGATGTCTTCACCGACCGGGTATTCGGCGGCAATCCGCTCGCTGTAATACTGGACGCTTCAGGACTTACTACTGCGCAAATGCAGGCGATAGCGCGTGAGTTCAATTACTCAGAATCCACCTTCATTCTTCCTCCCAGGGAGCAAGGGCATACGGCTCATGTCAGGATCTTTTCGTCCCGTGTCGAGATGCCTTTTGCAGGGCACCCGAACGTCGGGACTGCCGTGGCACTGGCGCGCGAGCTCGACCATCGCGGCCAGCAATACGGTGATCATTTCATCTTCGAGGAGCTTGCCGGGCTGGTCCCGATTCGCCTGCATCGCGAAGCGGGCCTGGTTGTCGGAGCCGAGTTTACTGCCCCCAGGCAACTGACCATCGGGTCGGTCGTCTCCACACAGGACGCGGCGGAATGTGTGTCATTGGATCCCGGCGAGATCGCGACGAAGAGCCATCCGCCGCGGGTGGTCTCGGTCGGTCTGCCCTTTCTGGCAGTCGAGCTCGCTTCCCGTGAGAGCCTGGGTCGTGCGAAGCCAAATCTGTCAGCCCACGAAAGAGTCCTCCCGCCGGTCGGAACGGATGCCCTCTTCACCTATGTGCGCGGTGAACATGACGGAGAGCTGCATGCACGCATGTTCTCGCCGCTCGACGCCACGATCGAGGACCCCG
>DASTDD010000333.1:0-6681 GCA_035710545.1 Steroidobacteraceae bacterium | reverse complement strand
CCAGTTTACGCGCTGCGAAGTTTCGAGCAGATCCTGATAGTTCTTCGGAGGGGCCATGCCGGTATCTCCTAAAGTGCGCAATCGCTACTGCTGGGCAACTCGCTTGCGGGCCGACGTGAGCCGGATCCGCGGCACGAGCATGCCGACCGTCGCGCGATACTGCCGGTAGCGGTCACCGAAGTACGCGATGAGGTCGCGCTCCTCGAACCAAATGCCGACGAAGATGTAGCCGGTGGTGGCCGCCGCAAAGAGGAAGTGTCCCAGGCTCATGTGCGGCGCCGCCCAGAAGGCGAGAATGAAGCCGGCATAGATCGGATGACGCAGCCACCTGTAGAGGAATGGCGTAACAAACTCCGGCTCTGCGGGCTTGTTACCGCGCAGTCGGGCGAGCCCCTGGCTCAAACCAAACAGCTGGAAATGACTGATGAGAAATGTGCTCAGGAGTACCAGGCCCCACCCTGACCAGGAGACAACGAACAGCATGCCGGCGGCGATTGGGTTTTCGATCGACCAGACGGGCTGTGGCAACGGGCGCCACTGCCAGCACAATAGCGCGAGTGCGAGACTCGCAAACAGTACGAACGTGCTGCGTTCGACGTCCGCCGGAACGAGGCGCGTCCACAGGCGCTTGAACCCAGGACGCGCCATGACGCTGTGCTGTACGGCAAACAGCACTAGCAGCCCCGCATCGATCAGGAGCGAGCCTGCCACGGAGCCGCTGGCTCCAGAGTCGATCGACTTTGGCACCAGCGCACTCTCGACGAAGCCAATGGCGTAGAGGAACACGCCCAGGAACAACACATACACCAAAGCGCTGTAGAGCGCGGCCAGTGACTTGCGCACCAGAGTCTCCTCAGTTGTTGGCGGTCAACGGATCGATGATCTGGGGTACCTCGACGATCCGCGTGATCGGGATCCCGCTGAGTTCTGCATGCTTTCTGATCAGGTCCTCGCTCGCGGCGAGATAGATGCAGAAGGTCTTGTCACCGGCCACGTAGCTGTGCTGCCACTGAATTCCGTCACCGATCTGCTCTATGGCTCGGTTCGAGGCGCGAGCTGCACCGCATAGCTCCACGATCGACATCCCCCCTACCCCTGGGATATCGCGCTCAATCAGGTATCTGCGCATGTGTGGCATGGTGTTCCTCCCCTTGCTTCATCTTCCGCGTTACCGGGGCCAGGTTAAAGCTAAGAGTTCTTGCGAGAACTAAAGAATTTCTTTAGCTTAGCGTCGTGGCTCTATCGCACCTCAAGGCCCTCCAGGCACTCGAGCTGGCGCTTCGCCTGGGCTCGCTCCAAGCCGCCGGGTCGGCGCTGTGGATCACACCCGCAGCAGTCGGCCAGAGGATCAAGGCTCTCGAGGATTATCTGGGAGTGGACCTGGTGGTACGCGGAAGGTCGGGTCTGCGCCCCACTTCGGAACTATCGGGCGCGATGCAGCACCTGCGGGTGGCCTTCCAGGAGTTAGATACTGTTTCGGCAATACTGAACCTGCAACGCGGAGACGAGATTCATGTCGCGGCCACATCGGATTTTGCCGATCTGTGGTTGCGGCCTCGCATCGAGAAGTTCAGGGCGGAGCATCCACACGTTCTATTCTGCATAAACGGCGAGGGTGACGCCCCGCTGCGCATCGGCCAGGTAGATTGTGAGATCATTTTCGGCCCGCAGCGAACCCATGTTCGTGACGACATTTTGTTCCGGGACTTTGTGCTGCCGATAAGCTCTCCCGAAAACACGCGCCGTATTTCGAACGTTGCGCTGCGCGACCGCCTGGAAGGATTTCCATTGCTGCATCTGGATTTCTACAAGGAGGATCCGAACGCGCACAACTGGGCCGCCTGGATCAAAAGCCAGAGGCTTAGACGAACAGAACCTAACCGGGGAATCCGCTTCCAGCGCATCAGGCCCGCCGTGGAGGCGGTACTGGCAAATGCGGGCCTGACAATCTGCGGCTTGGCGCTCATCGCTCCCCAAATCGACGGTGGCACGATCAGCATGCCGTTCCCCATATCGACCGGGCAATGGACGGCTCACTCTTTTCAAGCGCGTTTCCGCGCGGACGCACTGCTTCGCCCGCAAGTGAAGCGGTTTCGCGCGTGGCTGGTGGATCAGGCTACCGCCACTCGAGATTGGCTCTTGCAGCATGTTCAATCAGCCAACCGACCACACCGCGAGAGCGGACACCCGCCATAAATGGTGTGGCGGCACGGCATGGGAGAAAGCCCGCCACATTCCACAGCCAGGCGATCGCCACTCGCGGATACGCCTTTATTCGTTGATCTGTCGGCAGGGACTGACCACGTGTGAGGCACCCGCTGAATCGCCCTACAACATTCAGTCCGGTAATTCTGTCAGTTGCCGCGCTCGTCAGGCCTTGGCAACCTCGCCCGCACGGCCCATGCGACTCGCGGGTGACCGGCTAGCGGTAATCGTAAAAGTGAATAACCCTGGGTCACTCCCACTCGATCGTCGCCGGCGGCTTGCCGGAAATGTCGTAGACCACGCGGGAGATTCCGGTCACCTCGTTCACGATGCGGCGCGAGACGTGCTCGAGGAACTCATAAGGCAGCCGCGCCCAGTGCGCGGTCATGAAGTCGACGGTCTCGACCGCGCGCAGAGCGATCACGTAGTCGTAGCGGCGACCGTCGCCCATGACGCCCACCGAGCGCACGGGCAGGAAGACGGCGAATGCCTGGCTGGTCTTGTCATACAGGTCGTGTTTGCGCAGCTCGCTGATGAAGATATCGTCGGCGCGCCGCAGGAGATCGGCGAATTCCTTGCTGATCTCGCCGAGAATCCGCACCCCGAGTCCCGGGCCGGGGAATGGATGCCGGTGGACCATCTCGCGAGGCAGGCCGAGCTCGACACCGAGCCGCCGCACTTCGTCCTTGAACAGCTCGCGCAGCGGCTCGATCAGCTTCAGGTTCATCTGCTGCGGCAGGCCGCCCACGTTGTGGTGGGACTTGATCACGTGCGCCTTGCCGGTGCGGCTGCCGGCTGACTCGATGACGTCCGGATAGATCGTGCCCTGGGCGAGGAATTGCACGCCGCTGAGCTTGTGCGCCTCCTCATCGAAGACCTCCACGAAAGTGCGCCCGATGATCTTGCGCTTCTGCTCCGGATCGCTCACTCCCGAGAGGGCCGCGAGGAAGCGTTGTTCGGCGTCAACCCGGATGACGCGCACGCCGAGGTGATCGGCGAAGGTCTGCATCACCTGGTCGCCCTCGCCGAGACGCAGCAGGCCGTGATCCACGAACACGCAGACGAGCTGATCACCGATCGCCCGATGCAGCAGCGCGGCCACCACAGATGAGTCCACACCGCCCGAGAGCCCCAGCAGCACCTTGCCGTTGCCTACCTGGGCGCGAACGCGCTCGATGGCATCCTCGATGATGTTGCCGACGCTCCACAGGGCATCGCAATTGCAGATCTCGCGCACGAACCGCTCGAGCAGGCGAGATCCCTGCGGAGTGTGGGTCACTTCCGGATGGAACTGGACCCCGTAGAAGCGGCGCTGCTCATCGCACATGGCCGCGAAGGGAATCGTGCCGGTCGTGGCATTGGCGATGAAGCCCGGAGGCAGCGCGTCGACGCGGTCGCCATGGCTCATCCACACATCGAGCACCGGCCGACCTCCGGTGCGTCGGTCGGCGATATCCTCCAGCAGCCTCGAGGGTTCGGTGACCGTGACCTCAGCGTAACCGAATTCCCGCTCGGTGGAAGGCAGGACTCGGCCGCCCAACTGCTGTGCCATCGTCTGCATGCCGTAGCAGATCCCGAGTACCGGCACACCGAGCGTGTAGACTGCCTGAGGTGCCTTCGGCGGCTGCGCGTCGGTCACCGACTCCGGTCCTCCTGAGAGAATGACGCCTCTCGGCTTGAACGCGCGGACCTCGTCGTCCGAAATGTCCCACGGATGGATTTCGCAGTAGACGCCCAGCTCGCGGACGCGGCGCGCTATCAGCTGGGTGTACTGGGCACCGAAGTCGAGAATCAGGATCCGGTGGGCGTGGATATCCGCGTGGGTCGTGGGCGAGACAGTCGGCCTGGCTGCGGCTGCCATTCTTGCGTTACCGGTCACTACGACACCCGGTAGTTGGGTGCCTCTTTGGTGATGCTGACATCGTGAACGTGACTCTCGCGAACGCCCGCGTTCGTGATCCGGACGAACACCGGACGCGTGCGCATGGTGGTGATGTCCTTGCTGCCGGTGTAGCCCATTGCAGCTCGCAGACCTCCGGACAGCTGGTGCAGTATCTGCACTACGCTCCCCTTGTAGGGCACGCGCCCCTCTACCCCCTCGGGCACGAGCTTTTCGAGCTCCGTAGCGGCGTCCTGGAAATAGCGGTCGGCGGAGCCATGGCGCTCCCCCATCGCACCCAACGATCCCATGCCGCGGTACGATTTGTAGGAAGCGCCCTGATACAGCTCGACTTCGCCCGGTGACTCCTCGGTGCCGGCAAACAGGCTGCCGATCATCACGGCATGGGCGCCAGCCACGAGCGCCTTGGCGATATCGCCGGAGAAGCGGATTCCGCCGTCGGAGATGACAGGAACATCGCTGTCGCGCAGCGCCTCGGCGACATTGGCAACCGCCGAGATCTGCGGCACACCGACGCCGGCTACGATGCGTGTGGTGCAGATCGAGCCAGGCCCGATTCCGACTTTGACGGCGTCTGCGCCGGCACCCACGAGCGCGTGAGCGGCCTCTGAGGTTGCAATGTTGCCGGCAATGACCTGCTGATCCGACCATCTGGCCTTGATGCGCTCGACGGTGGTCAGAACACCGCGGGAATGACCGTGCGCCGTGTCGACCACTACGAGATCCACGCCGGCTTCGCGAAGGGCCGCCACGCGATCGAGCGTGTCCGGGGTCGTACCGACCGCGGCACCCACGCGCAGCCGCCCTCCCTCGTCTTTGCAGGCGCGCGGGAATTCCGTCGCCTTCTGAAAGTCCTTCACGGTGATCATGCCGACCAGCTCGTGGTCACTGTTCACCACCAGCACTTTCTCGATGCGATGTTTGTGCAGCAGCGCCAGCACGTCCTGCTTGGGGGCATTCTCGCGAACCGTGATCAGGCGCTCCTTGGGCGTCATCACGGATGAGACCGGGGCATCGAGCTTTTCCTCGAACCGGAGGTCACGATGCGTGACGATACCGACTGCTTTCTTGCCCACGACCACGGGCACGCCGGAGATGCCGCGCGCGCGGGTGAGATCGAGGACCTCGCGGATGGACATGTTCGGCGAGACCGTGATCGGATCCTTGATCACGCCGCTCTCGAATTTCTTGACGCGGCCCACCTCGCGTGCCTGCGCCTCGATCGTCATGCTCTTGTGGATCACGCCGATGCCGCCTTCCTGGGCGATCGTGATGGCGAGGCGAGCCTCGGTCACGGTATCCATGGCCGCCGCGAGCATCGGCACGTTCAGCCGGATGCGGCGTGTCACCTGGGTGGAGAGGTCGACCTCGCGTGGCAGGATTTCCGAATAGGCCGGAACCAGGAGGACATCATCGAAGGTCAGCGCTTCTTCGAGGATACGCATGGACTGCCGGGAAGTCGTTCGGGTCTCGCTAGGCGAAGATAAAGCGTGAAATTGTACGCGTGAACCGCCTCAGGGTAAACCCGTGATATGGTGCCCGCCCATGCCGCCCAGCACGCCGGCGGGCGCCGAGCCCGAGCGCATCGTCTACACCGTCTCCCGACTGAACCGCGAGGTGCGTCTGCTCGTGGAACGCGGTCTCGGTGTCCTCTGGGTCCAGGGAGAGCTGTCGAACCTGTCGGCCCCCTCCTCGGGACACTGGTATTTCTCCCTGAAAGATCGCAATTCACAGCTGCGGTGCGCGATGTTCCGGCAACGCAATACCGCGGTCGGCTTCACACCGAAGGTGGGGCAGCAGGTGCTCGCGCGTGGCCGGGTGACCCTGTACGAGCCGCGGGGCGATTACCAGTTCGTCGTCGATCATCTCGAAGAGGCGGGCGTCGGCGCTCTGAAGCGGGAGTTCGAGCGGCTCAAGTCCAAG
This sequence comes from Steroidobacteraceae bacterium, assembly GCA_035710545.1. Classification (GTDB taxonomy): domain Bacteria; phylum Pseudomonadota; class Gammaproteobacteria; order Steroidobacterales; family Steroidobacteraceae; genus 13-2-20CM-66-19. The sequence goes on along the minus strand of DASTDD010000333.1, from coordinate 653 downwards.
CTCACCGCGGAGGGCCTGTTCGCGAGCGAGCGCAAGCGCCCCCTTCCCCGCTTTCCGCGGCGCATTGGCGTGATCACGTCCCCGACGGGCGCCGCTATCCGCGACATCCTCCACGTCCTCGCCCGCAGGTTTCCGCCGGCGGCGGTACTCATCTATCCGACGCCCGTGCAGGGGGCGGCAGCGGTTGGCTCCCTCGTGGCAACCCTCGATCTCGCCTCCGCGCGCAGGGAATGTGATGTGCTGATCGTGGCGCGCGGCGGAGGCTCGCTGGAGGATTTGTGGTGCTTCAACGATGAGCGAGTCGCACGCGCCATCCACGCTTGCGCGGTGCCTGTCGTGTCGGGCGTCGGTCATGAAATCGACTTCACGATAGCGGACTTCGTGGCCGACGCCCGCGCACCCACTCCGTCCGGCGCGGCCGAGCTCGTGGCGCCGGACCGCAATGCGTGCCTCGAGGCACTGACACGCACTCTCGAGCGGCTGAGCGCATGCATGCGGCGCGAGCTGCGGGCGGTGGTGTCTCGGTTTGATGGGGCGGGCTTGCGCCTGAAGCTTTCTCATCCGGGTGTGCGGCTGAACCAGCAGCAACAGCGGCTCGATGATCTCGAGCAGCGCCTCACTGGTGCCATGCGCGCTGCTCTGCACAGCGACCG
>DASTDD010000332.1:0-9113 GCA_035710545.1 Steroidobacteraceae bacterium | reverse complement strand
AGCGTGCGCGGCTTCGCCTACAACGATCTGTCGCCGACCGAGCCCGTGTGCCTGAAGGACGCGCACGGCAACAACATCCTCACGCCTCAGGGTGCCTGCAGCGCGGTCACGGGCGCCGTCAAGGTCGGCGGCAAAGACGTGGTCACGGGGACGGTCGAGCTGATCCGCGACTTGCCGCGCAACCTGGGTGTCGCGACCTTTTTTGACTACGGCAATGCGTTCAACAGCTTCCACGCTCCCGCACTGGAGTACTCTGTGGGCGTGGGCGTGCGCGTGCGGTTGCCAGTGGTCACTCTCGGAGTGGACATCGCCCAGCCGATTTCCAGGCCCGGGGCGGGACCGCGGCTCCACATCAACTTTTCTCCCAAGCTGTGACGGGCCGTGCGCCGCCTTCTCCTACTCATCGCAGGTTCATTGATCTTTCTCGCCGTGGCAGTGCCGACGGCGTGTCTGTATTACCTCACCTTCACCGAGAGTGGCTTCCGCTTCCTGGTGGGGCGCATACCCCACAAGGTCGCCGGGGTGGAGCTCGAGGTCGCCGACCCGGGTGGCACGATCGCGCACGGCATCCGGATCGGACGGCTCGAGATCGATCATCGCCTGGTGCATTTGCGTTTCGACGGCATTCGCGGTCGCGTCGCGCTCCTGCCGCTGCTTCTGCAGACCATCAAGTCGAAAGGGGCTTCGATCGAGCGTGTCTCCATCGAAGTGAAGCGGCGCACGAGGCCGCCCACCCGTTCCGAACCCCTGTTCCTGCCACGCTGGCTGGTAGTCAGTGCCGAGGGGGCCCAGGTTGCAAGCGCGGTCCTGACACTTCCAAGCGGCACGACCCTGGAGGGAAGGGATCTGCACGCCTCGGGCATCGCCAGGCACCGCACGATCCGGTTCTTCGAGGCCGGACTGCAGACGGGCGAGACGCGCATCGAGGCGACAGGCGAGCTGCGCGCGGCCGATCCGTTGCAGATCGATGCGGAAGGCCGGATCACCTGGGTTCCCCGGGACCAGCCAGCCTGGTCCGTCGCAGCGGCGGCCAAGGGAGACCTCAATCTGCTCGAGCTGACGGCGCATACGACCACGCCATTCCGGTCCGACTTCACCGGTGAGGCACTCGACCTGACCGGCCGGTGGCAGTGGCTCGGGCATGCCATCGTCCATGACTTGGATATCACTTCCTGGGGGGGCAGCCCGGTCCTCGGCATGCTCTCCGGTCAGCTGGCGCTGACCGGCAATCAGGACGGCTTCACGGCGCGCGGACCGGTTGTGTCCTCCGGATTGAATGCGGGTGTCTTCGACACCCGGTTCGAAGGCTCCTACTCGAGCCATGTCCTGCGGGCAACACGCATGGATGTCGTGAACCGCGATTCGCATGCCCATGCCACGGGGAGCGGCACCATAGAGGTGGTGAAGGGTGGACCGGCGCTCGCCTTGCAGGGGAGCTGGCAGGACTTCCGTTGGCCGCTGACCGGCAAGGACGTGCCCTTCCGCAGCGCATCCGGTCAGTTCACACTCAGCGGCACGTGGCCTTACAAGGTGCACCTCGCCGGTGTGGCCACGGCGCAGAATCTGCCGCCGATGCCGGGCGTCGTGGACGGGAGTCTCGCCAGGGACCGGTTCACTTTCAACACGGCGGAGGTCGATGTCTCCGACGGACATGCCAGCCTCAGTGGCGCCATAGTCTGGTCGCCGGTGCAAAGCTGGGCGTTGTCGGGCCGTGCCAGCGACATCAATCCCGGGCGTTTCCGCCCGGACCTCCCCGGCAAGCTGAATTTCGCGCTGACCGCCCAGGGCCGTGGGTTCGGCGGCCGCCCCGATTTCTCGGTCGATGTGCGGGATATCAGCGGGCGCCTGCGTGGTGTCGCAGCCAGCGGCGGCGGCAGACTCGCCCGCTCCGGCGCGACGTGGGAGTTCGACAAAGTCAGATTGGCACTCGGCCGCGCCGACCTTGCGCTCGAGGGCAGCGTGAACCAGGTCTTCGATGTCCGCTTCAATGTGACAGCCCAGGACCTGAGCCTGGTCTCGCCCGACAGCCGCGGCCAGCTCGAGGCCGCCGGCTCGCTCAAGGGCACTCTCAAGGCCCCCACGATCGTCGCCACCGCGCATGGCAAGGGCATTCATCACGCTGGCGTGACACTCGATGAGCTCGATCTGAATGTCGATTTCGATCCCAGCTCCGGTCATCAGTCCAGGATCGATGCCCGCCTGAGCAACCTCGTCTACCGGGACAGGAAGCTCGACAGCCTGACTTTCAGGCTCGAGGGCAAGCCGGCGGACTATGCCGTACGTCTGGAGGCGAAAGCCCTGGGGCTCTCGGCGAGCGCGCGCGCCAGCGGGCCGCTGGTCAACACTGCGTGGCAGGGCCAGCTCGATGCATTGACCGTCACCGGCACTCAGTCGCTGAACCTGCAACTCGAGCGCCCGGTGGACGTGCTCGTTTCAGAAGATGGCCTGCGGGTGGACTGGACGTGTCTCATTGGGCGCCCGGCGAGCCTGTGCGCGGATGCCGCGTGGTCACCTTCCGAATGGAATGCCACGTTCAGCGCCAACGAGCTGCCGCTGGCTACGTTGACCGCGGGTCTGACACAGGCGGTGGAGTACGGCGGTCGAATCAACCTTCATGCGCGCGTCTCCGGCGCGGGAGCGGAGCCACCACAGGGGACCATCCGCCTGGACCTCATCGATGCCCAACTCACGCACCGGCTCTCGAGCGGGCGCGTCGACCACACCAAGATCGGATCCGGCGTGATCGACATCAACGCGACCCGCGCCGCGGTCAATGCGGACGTCGGCCTCGAGTCCGGTGATGTGGGCACGATCAAGGGCCGCCTGGATATTCAGCGCAACGCGGAAGACTGGCAGAAGATGCCGCTCAAGGGGGAGCTCCATGCGCACACCGACCAGCTGGACCTCGTGACGCTGTATGTGCCCGAGATCGATCGGGCCTCGGGCCATCTCGATGCGGACATGCAGATCGCCGGGACCCTGGGGACGCCCTTCATCAACGGAAATCTGAAGATCACGGACGGCGAGATCGACTACTACCAGGTGAACCTCGGGATGCGCCAGGTCGCATTCGATGCGCGCCTGACCGATAACGGCGTCGATTTCAGCGGCTCCACCCGGATCGGCTCGGGAATCGCCAAGGCACAGGGCCGTCTCGAGTGGCGCGACTCGCTGCCTTACGGGAAGGTGCAGCTGGAAGGCACCAACCTGCGCGTGGTCGATGTCCCGGAAGCGCAGATCGACGCGGCCCCCCGCCTCGAATTCAACGTCAACGGCCGCAAGATCGACGTGGCGGGCCAGGTCAATGTCCCTAACGCCAAGATCGTGCCCAGAGACCTGTCGGGCGCCGTGCGCTCATCCTCGGACGAAATCATCGTCGGCCAGCAACAGACAGATCCCTCCAAGCGCTTCGAAGTCACGAGCACCATCACTCTGGGCCTTGGCGATCACGTCAGCATCGACACCGCCGGTCTTACGGGGCGCCTCACGGGCAACATCACCGTCAGGAGTGGCTACGACGCGGTGACCAGCGCCACGGGCGAGCTGTCGATCGAGCAGGGCAAGTACACCGCATACGCGCGCAAGCTCGACATACAGCGCGGGCGACTGATCTTCACGGGTGGGCCAATCGGCAATCCGGGCATCGACATCCGGGCCATCAAGGAATTTCCCGATGTCACCGCGGGCGTCAATGTACGCGGCACGCTGCTGCAGCCGCGGATGAGCTTCTTCTCGGACCCCTCCCTCACCCAGTCGCAGATCGTCTCACTGATCCTCGCCGGTGGCTCGCTCGAGACGGCCCAGAACCGGCAGTCCGGCGCCGGTAACGAGCTTCTGGCGCAGGGAGGCGCGATTCTCGCCCAGCAGCTCGGCTCGCGCGTCGGAATCGAGGATGTCAGCCTGGAGTCCGATCTCACCAACGAGACCTCCCTGGTGCTGGGCAGGTATCTCTCACCCCGGCTCTATGTGAGCTACGGCATTGCGCTCACCGAACAGCTCAACGTCCTCAAGCTGCGCTACAGCCTCGGCAACCGCTGGACCGTGAAAACGGAGGTGGGGCAGGCGAGAGGGGCCGATCTCGTTTATACGATCGAGAGGTGAGAGCAACGGTTTCGGCAGCGCGCCGCAAGCCAGGCGCGTGGCAGCTGAGTGGGTCAGGACAGAATATCCAATCTCAACGGGAGGGTTCCATGAGCACCGTAACTTCATCCAGCGGCTCGATCAGTGCGATCAAGTACGCAGTGATCGCAGTCGGGATCGCCGTATTAGCCGCGCTCGTATGGCCGTTCTATTCGGTCCCTACCGGCAGCCGCGGCGTGGTCACTCAATTCGGACGGATCGTCGGTATCGAGAACGAGGGACTGGCAGTCCTGCCACCCTGGCAGAAGCTGGCAATCTTCAGCATCCGGGCGGAGCAGGCCAACATCGACAACGCCGGCGGCTCGACCTCGGACACCCAGCCCGTGAGTGTCAGTCTGACCGTGCGCTACAGCATCGCGACCGACAAGGTCGCGGAGGTCTACGAGAAGTACAGCCACAACGGCGATCTGTCCTCCTACGTGCAGACGGCGACCCAGGAGGTGTTCAAGGCGGTGACGGCGCGCTACAGCGCACCCGATCTGATCGCGCAGCGGGCCAGAGTGTCCGCCGACATCAACTCGGCGCTGCAGACGAAGCTGGCCCTGTATGGTGCGCAGGTGATCAACATCGACATGCGCAATTTCGAGTTCTCGGAGTCGTACATGCGGGCGATCAACGACAAGGTGACCCAGGAGCAGCTGCGGCTCGCGGCCGAGAACCGCCTCAAGACGGTTGAAGCGGAGCAGAAGCAGAAGGTGGCGGTTGCCGAGGCGGAGGCGGGCGCGGTCCGGGCGCGAGCGGATGGCGATGCCTACGCCAACCTGAAGGTGGCGACGGCGCAGGCGGAAGCGCTGAAGGCGCAGAACGCGGCGCTGGCACAGAACAAGGACGTGCTCGAGCTACGCCGCATCGAGGTCGAGCGGATCAAGGCGGAAAAGTGGAACGGCCAGCTGCCGCAGAACGTGTATGCGGGAGCGCCGATACCTTTCTTCAATGTGGGACATTGAAGCACGGTGGCGCTCACGTCGCCGTGAGCGCCACCGACCTGACAGCGGCTACTTCGCCAGCTGGAACAGCGGCGAGGGCACCCAGCCCTCGTTGCCGAGCTCGTCGCTGACCTTCCACCAGATCTTGTCCTTCTCGCCGGTGGGGTAGAGGGTCATGCCGGCGTCGAGGTCGCGAATCACCTTCGACTTCACGTTGGCCTGCTCGTAGAGCTTGCCGGGCTTGGCCATGGTCACCGACTGCTGGACGTTTTCCGCCTTCGCATCGGGCGGCATCTGCTTGATGTCGTTCACGAGCTTGGTGTAGGAGTCCAGGTAGGCGATGGCCACGACCTGGCCGATCTCCGAGTTCGCATAACTGCTCGCACCCGCCGCCGCGAAGGCGCCGAAGAACGCGCCGCCACCTGCGCCCCAGCCGATATCCGTCTTCTTGTAGTGGCCCTGCTCCAGGGCGACCTGCTCGGTGGAACGGACGTCGGTCAAGGTCAGCACCACATCGGCGGTCTTGCTGTGCATGCTGATACCGCCGACCACCGCGCCCGCGACACCTCCCAGCATGCCCCCGAGCACCCCGCCGAGGCGCTTGCCGCCGGCGTTGTTGTTCTTCATGGCCACGTCCGGCACGAGGACATAGTCGGCGGCTTTCATCTGGCCCTTGCCGATGTTGGATCCGCCGCGCATCTCGCCCGAGCCGGCGAGTGCCCGCTCCTTCTCCGCGGCCGCGAGGCCCTTGCCGCGGTCCACCAGCGTGAAGCATTTGGATTTGGAGACGTAGACCTTGATCAGCGCTTCCGGGGACTCCAGGTTGTACTGCAGCCACCACTTGTTCTCGGGCTCGGTCACCGCGAGCGTGCCGATCTTCTTGTCGCAGGTCGGAATCTCCGGCACCGGAGCATCCGCTGCCCGGGCCACCAGCGGAACCTCGAGCACGATCATCATGAGCACCGCCGGTGCGGTGCTCCTCATCAGTTGACGTAGCACTTCAAGACCCTCCCGTCGGTCGGTTTGTTGTTGCAGGCACCGGAGCCTGTCTGGCCTCAGTTTAAGTCCAGCCCCGGGGCGGCGACACCCCATCGCGCGATTACTGGCCGTTTTTGACTGGTAGGCGTCCACTCCGGCAGTGGCAGCCGCTCTAAACAGGGCTCATCATATGGCCAATTTCGCCCCAGGAGAGTCCATGAAAAGCGTACTTATCGTGATCGACGTGCAGGAGTCGTTCCGCCATCGCCCGTATTGGCAGGCCGCGGAAGCGCCCGGCTTTCTCGCCAACGTGCAATCGCTCATCGAGCGCTGCCGGCAGCAGGGCGTGCCGGTGCTGCAGGTCTTTCACCGGGAGTCGCCGGACCATCCCGACAATCCGTTCGCGGCTTCGTCGGGGCTCGTGCGGACGATGAGCGGCCTTGAGTTGAGCGCGGAAGCGGTCTTTCACAAGGAAGTGCATTCGGCGATGTTTGCCCGGACGGCGGATGGCGTGACACTGGAGCGCTGGCTCCGTGACCATGCAGTCGAGGAAGTGCTCATCACGGGCATCCGTACGGAGCAGTGCTGCGAAACCACGGCCCGGCATGCATCCGATCTGGGCTTCAGAGTCCGGTACGTGACCGATGCGACGCTTACCTTTCCCATGCAGTCGCGCTCCGGTCGAACCTACTCGTCGGCGGAGATCCGCGAACGCACCGAGCTCGTGCTCGATGGCCGCTTCGCACGGATCGTCTCGGCGGCGGAGGCGCTGGCATGAAGGCGTGTGCCCCGTGGCGCACCTCCTAGGCTGAGAGGAGGCCACCGACTTGCGCGACGTGTTTTTCGTGGTGCTCCCGAACATCGTCCTGCTGGATCTGGCCGGTCCAGCCGAGGCCTTTCGGCTGGCGGCGCGCGCAGTACCCGACAGTTACCGTGTGCGCTTTGTCGGTCCAACGCGCAACGCGCGCGCTGCAATCGGCCTCGATCTCACATCACTCGAGCCACTCCCGTCGCGCCTGCCGACCGGGGCGATCGTGGTCGTCGCGGGGCTCAGCGGAGGCAGGGTGAATTTCGGCGATCCGGACGTTCAGCGCGTGACGTCCTGGCTGGGTTCAGGTGTGGCTTCGGGAGCCGTGCTGGCGTGTGTGTGCGCCGGCAGCGTGATTGCCGGGCGCGCCGGGCTGCTGACCGGTCGCGACTGCACGACCCACCACGCACACATCGAGGAGTTGCGGGCGGTCGCTCCGGGGGCGCGCGTGCTGGACAACCGGGTGTTTGTCGAGGATGAATCCGTGTTCACGAGTGCGGGCGTGACGGCCGGTCTCGATCTCGCGCTTCACCTCATCGGCCAGCAGCTCGGGCCGCGCATCGCGGCCGAGGTTGCGCGCGAGCTGGTCGTTTATCTGCGCCGCTCAGGCACCGATCCTGCCTTCTCACCCTGGGTGCTGCATCGCAACCACCTGCATCCTGCCGTCCATCGGGTTCAGGACGCCGTGACGCGGCAGCCGGCCGCCCCGTGGACATCCGCCGACCTGTCGGGGGTTGCGTGCACGAGTCCAAGGAATCTCGCCCGGCTCTTCGCCGAGCACGCGCGTTGCTCGCCGCTCGACTACGTGCAGCTCATTCGCGTGGCATTCGCCCGGGAACTGATGACGCAGACCGCGCTCGACCTGGAACGCATAGCGGCTCAGTCCGGTTTCCGGTCAGCGCAACAATTGAGGCGCGTATGGGCGCGGTGGGAGTCACGTACACCGAGTGAGTTCCGCGCTGCGCACGCAGCGCAGTCCGGGCGTCGGGGCAGCTCCCCTCAGCCTGTTCCTGCGTTGTAGATCGCGACCTCGCGCTCGCCGCGCGAGTTGCGTGCGCCGCGGAACATCCCCTCGGTGCTGAACTCCATGACCGTCTGTCCGGTCTTGTCCACCCCGATGACGCCGCCATCGCCGCCCAATCCCGCGAGTATCTGATGTAGCAATTCCCTCGCGGCTTCCTGGAGTGACAGGCCCCGATACTCGACCGCCGCGGCAATGTGGTGGGCGGCCACCGTGCGGATGAAATATTCCCCGTGGCCCGTGGCCGACACTGCACACACGCCATTCTTGGCAAAGGTGCCGGCGCCGATGATGGGCGAATCGCCCACGCGTCCACTGCGCTTGTTGGTCATTCCTCCCGTCGAGGTCGCTGCGGCGAGGTTGCCTTGCTGGTCGAAGGCCACGGCACCCACGGTGCCCGAGGTCGCCGGCACGAGGTCCGAGACGGCCTGTCCGCGCTGCTCTGACTCGAGCTGACGTTGCCGCTCTGCCGTGCGAAAGTACAGGTTGGGGACCAGCGACAAACCTTCCTCCAGCGCGAACTCCTCGGCGCCGGAGCCGACCAGCAGGACGTGCCGTGACTTCTCCATCACGCGCCGTGCCAGCTCGACCGGATTGCGGACATGGCGAACGGAGGCAACGGCGCCGGCACGCTGCCGCTTCCCTTCCATCACAGCCGCATCCAGCTCGGCCGCGCCCTCGCGCGTCAGGGCGGCTCCGCGGCCCGCGTTGAAGAGCGGGTCGTCTTCCAGGATGCGCACCGCGGCCGTGACTGCATCAAGACTGCTGTCGCCGCGCTCGAGCACGGCATAGCCGGCATCCAGAGCCGCCTCCAGGCTCGCGAGGTATTGCTTCTCCCGTTGCGCCGACAGCGTGGCACGCGGCATGGCGCCGGCACCGCCGTGGATCGCGATGGAATACATCGGTGGCGACACGCGTTCCCTCCATTCGATATAGTCTGGCCGGTCGTCGCAGCTGGCATCGTCCCCCGCGCATCTTAGAGGCAAACCGCGCATGTCGCAGCGGATCCGCAGCATTCTGGTCGCCAATCGCGGTGAGATCGCGATCCGCGTCATGCGTGCCGCGACCGAGCTGAGTATCCGGACGGTCGCGATCTATTCGCAGGAGGATCGCTTCTCGTTGCACCGGACCAAGTCCGACGAAGCCTATCTCGTCGGTCGTGACAGGACGCCTGTCGAGGCATACCTCGACATCGAGGATATTCTGCGCATAGCGCGCGACGCCGGCGTGGATGCCATCC
>DASTDD010000331.1:0-5664 GCA_035710545.1 Steroidobacteraceae bacterium | reverse complement strand
GTCCCGGTGAACAGCGACTCCACGTCGACCGCATCGAATCGATAGGGCCGATGACAGAACTCACACGTGACCGTAACCGCTCCTTGCTCTCGCAGGACGTCGCGGACCTCGTCAGGTCCCAGCGCACGCAGCAACCCCGCCACGCGTCCCTGGCTGCACCGGCACTGGAATTGGACGGGCGATCCACGGAAGAGGCGCAAGTCGTGCTCGGCAAAACCGCGCCCGAGCAGCTCCTCGACGGGACACTCGAGCAGGTCGGCTGCGCTCAGGCTCTCGATCCCCCGCTGCGCGTTCTTCCAGGTCTCCTCGAGCTCTGACTCGTCCGCGTTAGCCGCTCCCGGCACTTTCTGCACCAGCACGCCGGCGCCGCGCTCGCTGTCGGCCGCCAGGATGAGGCGGGTGGGAAGCTGCTCAGAGGTGGCGAAATAGGCCTCCAGCGAGTCGGCTAGCGAGGCGCCGGTGAGCGGGACAATCCCCTGGTAGCGCATGCTGCGCTCATCAGCTTCGATCGTGACGGCAACCCGGCCCGATCCGCCCACAAGTCGGCGAAAAATGCGGGCATCGCGCTTTGGCGTGGCCTCAATTGCGGCGACCGCCTCCTCATCGAATCGAGCCACGGCGCGGAGTCGGAAATCGTGCGTGCACTGCGCCACCAGCAAGCTGACGGCGCCGTCACCCTGAAGCTGCAGCGTCAGCGTTCCCCGGAACTTCAGGGTCGCTGCGAGCAGAACGGAGGCGGCGACCGCCTGACCCAGCAGCTCCCGCACGGGCTGCGGGTAATTGGAGTGAGCGCACAGCTCGCGCCACGCGGCATCGAGACGTACCCAGTGCCCCCTGACCGGTCGGTTCTCGACGATGAATCGGCGGACCTGGTCGCCGGGCTGACTGGCTGGATTCTGCATCGCACCCACAATGGGGCACGACGCAGCGCAACTCAACTGCATCGCGCCCGAGATTTGCGCGTGGACTCGCCCCCGGGAAAAGCGCTCAGACGCAAGGGGGCTTCGTCCACGCGCAAATCAGGCGCTCCAAAGATTGCGCCGCGCCCCTATCCGGGGAGCTTCCGCTTGAGTAGCTCGTTGAGCTGCGCCGGATTGGCCTTGCCGCCCGTGGCCTTCATGACCTGGCCGACGAAGAAACCGAACAGCTTGTCCTTGCCTGCCCGGTACTCCGCGAGCTGTCCCGGGTTCTTCGCCATCACTTCCTCGATGGCGCGCTCGATCGCCCCGGTGTCGGTGATCTGCTTGAGGCCCTTCTCGCGGATGATCTCATCAGCCGAGGCACCGCTCGCCCACATGGCCTCGAAGACCTCCTTGGCGATCTTGCCCGAGATCGTCTGATCGCTGATGCGCTCGAGCAGGCCGGCGAGGCGTGCCGCCGGCAGCCGGCCCGAGCCGATCTCCAGGCCTTCCTTGTTCAGCGCCGCCGCGAGCTCGCCCATCACCCAGTTGGCAGTGAGCTTCGGCTCGAGAGTGCGGCCCTGCTGCACGCTGGTCCGCAGAACCTCTTCGTAAAAATCCGCCGTCTCGCGGCTGGCAGTGAGGACACCGGCGTCGTAGGCGGAGAGCCCGTACTCGGAGGCGAATCGCGCCGCCTTCTGGTCAGGCAGCTCCGGCAGGCTCGCGCGCACGCCCGCAATGAACGACTCATCGACCACGAGCGGCAACAGATCCGGGTCCGGAAAATACCGGTAATCGTTGGCCTCCTCCTTCGAGCGCATGGAGCGGGTCTCCCCCTTGTCCGGGTCGTAGAGTCGCGTCTCCTGCGACACCTTGCCGCCGGACTCGATGAGCTCGATCTGCCGCGCGATCTCGTAGTTGATCGCTCGCTCGACGAAGCGGAAGGAGTTCAGGTTCTTGATCTCCGCCCGGGTGCCGAGCTTGTCACTTCCGGCCAAGCGCACGGACACGTTCGCGTCGCATCGGAACGAGCCTTCCTGCATGTTGCCGTCGCAGATCTCCAGGTAGCGCACCAGCGTGTGCACCTTCTTCATGTATGCGACCGCTTCCTTGGCCGAACGCATGTCCGGCTCGGAGACGATCTCCACCAGCGCTGTACCGGCACGGTTCAGATCGATGCCGGAGACACCCGGCAGCCCCTCGTGAAGCGACTTGCCGGCGTCCTCCTCGAGGTGCGCGCGCGTGACCCCGATGCGCTTGGTCGTCCCGTCCTCCAGAACAATGTCGATGGCGCCCGCGGAGACGACCGGCAGCTCGTACTGACTGATCTGGTAGCCCTTCGGGAGGTCCGGATAAAAATAGTTCTTGCGCGCGAACACCGAATGACTCGCGATGCGCGCGTTGATGGCGAGGCCGAATTTCACGGCCATTCTGACGGCCGCACCGTTCAGCACCGGGAGCACGCCCGGATAGCCCAGGTCCACCAGGTTCGCCTGCGCGTTAGGCGCAGCACCGTAGGCGGTGGCCGAAGTGGAGAAAATCTTGGAGCGCGTTGCGAGCTGGGCATGAATCTCCAGCCCGATGACCGTCTCCCATTTCCTGCTCTCGGGGCTCATCGGTAATGCTCCGGGATGCGTGTGTGCCAGTCCGTCTCGCGCTGGAAGGCGTGCGCGACGTTGAGCAGCTTCGCTTCGCTGAAGTGACGGCCCACGATCTGGAGCCCAACGGGCAGGCCCCCGACAAAGCCGCACGGGACCGAGACGGCGGGCAGACCCGCGAGATTGGCGCCGATCGTGTAGATATCGTTGAGATACATCGTGATCGGGTCGGCAGTCTTGGCGCCGATCTCGAATGCAGGCGTGGGAGTCGTCGGCCCCATGAGGACGTCGACCTCGCCGAACGCGCGCGAGAAATCGGCGTTGATGAGCTGGCGGACCTTTTGCGCTTTCAGGTAGTAGGCATCGTAGTATCCGGCCGAAAGCACGTACGTTCCGGTCATGACCCGGCGCTTCACCTCTGCGCCGAACCCCTCGCCCCGGGATCTCTTGTACAGATCCATGAGATCGCGCGGGTCCTGGCACCGATGCCCGTACCTCACGCCATCGTAACGCGCCAGATTCGATGAGCATTCGGCCGGGGCGACCACGTAGTACACGGGCACGGACAGCGGCAGATTGGGGAGGCTCACTTCGCGCAGCCGCGCGCCAAGCTTCTCGTAGACCGCCAGGGCCTCGCGGACGCGGCGCTCATTCTCCTGATCGAGCCCTTTGTCGAAGAACTCCTTGAGCAGGCCGATCTTCAGCCCGGCGAGCGGGGTGCCCAAGGTCGCGATGTAATCGGGCACGGGCTGATCGACGCTGGTCGAATCATTGCCGTCGAAGCCCGCCATCTCCCGCAGCACGAGCGCCGCATCCTCCGCGGTAGCGGCGATGACTCCGCCCTGATCGAGGCTGGATGCAAAAGCGATCATCCCGTAACGTGAGACCCGACCGTACGTCGGCTTGACGCCCGTCACACCGCAGAGTGCCGCCGGTTGGCGGATCGATCCGCCGGTGTCAGTGGCCGTCGCTGCGGGCACGAGGCGGGCGGCCACGGCTGCCGCCGATCCGCCCGAAGAGCCACCGGGCACCAGCGTTGTGTTCCAGGGATTGCGCACCGGGCCGAAGTAGCTCGTCTCGTTGGAGGAGCCCATCGCGAACTCGTCCATGTTCGACTTGCCGAGCGTCACAGCCCCGGCAGCCTTGAGCTTCGCGACGACGGTCGCGTCGTAGGGCGAGACGAAATTGTCGAGCATTCGCGAGCCGCACGTGGTCCGCACGCCGGCGGTACAGAACAGATCCTTGTGTACGATCGGCAGACCCGTGAGCGGGCGAGTCGCGCCGGAGGCGAGCTCGCGGTCCGCCGCCTGCGCATCCGCCAGCGCCTGCTCGCGCATCACGGTGATGAAGGCATTCAGCGCCGGCTGGCTCGCCTCCATCCGCTCGAGGAAGGCGCGCGCGAGCTCGACGCTCGAAAATTCCCGGGCACGCAGCCCCTTCGCAAGCTGCGCCAGCGTTTTCGTGTGCAGGCTCACTCGATAACCTTTGGCACCAGGTAGAGCCCGGCAGCGACCTGCGGCGCATTGGCCTGGTACAGCTCATGGCGGTCGCTCTCGGTGACGAGGTCCGCACGCAGGCGCTGCGACAGACCGGGCAAAGGGTGTGCCATCGGGGCGACATTGCCGGTATCGGCGCGGTCCAGTTGGCCCACGAAATCCAGGATCGCGGACAGGCTCTGCTGATAGACCGGCAATTCCTCGGGCCTCAGCGCCAGGCGCGCCAGGTGGGCGATGTTCTCGATCTGCTCGCGTGTCAGGGACATGGGACGATTGATCGTAAATGTGCGCGAGTGCGCAATAACAAGTGCGAAAACCTGCGCAAAATCATACATGTTGCCTTGCTGAATGTCCTGTCGGTTGCTAGATTACGCGCCACTTTCGGGGTCCCCCGCCGCACTTTATTCCGGTCGCCAATTCATGTTCAAACGCTTGCGCGGCTATTTCTCCAGCGATCTCTCGATCGATCTGGGCACGGCAAACACGCTCATCTACGTCCGGGACAAGGGCATCGTCCTCAATGAGCCGTCCGTCGTCGCAGTGCAGGACGAGTCCACCCGCAGCGGCGGCAAGGTCATCGTCGCCGTCGGCTCCGAGGCCAAGAGCATGCTCGGAAGGACCCCTGGGCACATCACGGCGGTGCGGCCCATGAAGGACGGCGTCATCGCCGACTTCACCTACACCGAGAAGATGCTGCAGCATTTCATCAATAAGGTGCACGGCAACCGCATGCTGAAGCCCTCGCCGCGCGTGCTCGTCTGCGTGCCGTTCGGCTCGACGCAGGTCGAACGGCGCGCCATTCGCGAGTCCGCTGAAGGCGCCGGAGCACGCAACGTCGCGATCGTGAGTGAGCCCATGGCTGCGGCGGTCGGCGCGGGACTGCCCGTACACGAAGCGCGCGGCTCCATGGTACTCGACATCGGCGGTGGCACCTCGGAAGTCGCCGTGCTGTCGCTGAATGGCATCGTTTACGCCAACTCGGCGCGCATCGGCGGCGATCGCTTCGACGAGGCGATCATGAATTACGTCCGGCGCAACTACGGCATCCTCATCGGCGAGGCCACCGCGGAGCGCATCAAGATCGAGATCGGCTCGGCCTATCCCGGCCAGCAGGTGCTCGAGCTGTCGGTCAAGGGCCGCAACCTCTCCGAGGGCGTGCCGCGCAGCTTCACGCTGAACAGCAACGAGATCCTCGAGGCGCTGCAGGAGCCCCTGCAGAGCATCGTGAGCGCCGTGAAGCAGGCGCTCGAACAGACTCCTCCCGAGCTTGGAGCCGACGTCGCCGAGCGCGGCATCGTGCTCACCGGTGGCGGCGCGCTACTGCGCGACATCGACAAGCTCCTGACGGAAGAGACCGGCCTGCCCGTCGTCGTGGCGGATGACCCCCTTACGTGCGTGGCGCGCGGTGGTGGGCGCATTCTCGAGCTGATGGACGAGCTGGGTCCCGGTCACTTCGGCCTCGAATAGCGACTGGCGGGGGCCGCCTAACGCATGGCCGCCTTCGGCATAGGGGCCAGCTCGGGCAGAGGAGGCTCGCCGGGCTTCCGCTTCACGCTCTACGCCACGCTCTCGATCGTCATCATGTTTCTCGATCAGCGCGGCCAGTGGCTCGAGCGCGTCCGTTACGTCCTGCAGGCTGCGGTCTATCCCATTCAGCTCGCGGTGAGCTCC
>DASTDD010000330.1:0-7755 GCA_035710545.1 Steroidobacteraceae bacterium | reverse complement strand
AAGCCTTTCGACATCATGACCTACCCGGGCAGCAAGCACGGACTGCTGCGTCATGCTGACACGGGCCGTCATGCGTATGAGATGGTGAAGCGGTTCTTCGACGCGACGATCGGCGACGAACGACCGCGGACGTAAGAGAGCCTCGCCGGACCTGCTAAAAGCACCGCAGGCGGCCACGCAACATTCCCTATCGCCGAACTGGCATGCTTTCCGCGGGCAAAACTCCCGCGTTTTGCCCGCGTGCCGAGACCGCTGCTACGTCTGGCTGGCTGGAATCGCCGTAGGCGATTCCAGCCAATCATCAAGGAAACTTTATCTTTCCCCCGCCCGGGCCGCCGGGGACGGGGCCGAGCGGGCCTCCACCTACTTCCGGGACGACGATTCTCGAAGCAGCCTCGCGCCGCATCTCACGCGCTTCGTCGATGGCCTGCTCGAGCGCCCCTTTGACGCCCTCCGGGAACTTGGAGAGCGCCTCTTCGAGGGATGCAGCCTCGATGTCGAACACGAGCGGCAGAACCCCGGCCGGTGTCAGCAGCTGCGTCTGGCCCGAGAAAAGCACCGTGCGTGACGGGTCGGTCTCACCCCCGATCTTCACAGGAGTGAGGCGTCGGATCGTGCCCGCCCTGCGGTCGGTGAAGATCTCTTCGCGGTACAGGCCGGCCGGATCGAGTCTGACGTCCGGAAGGTCGTTCTGATCTGCCATGGAGAATCCCGTCGCCTCGTGTTGCGAGTTACATTGTACACAGGGCCTGAATGGGGGCCCACCGGAGGGGAAGCAAGCCTCAGCGGGGTGGCTCGACCCCTCTGTGGGCTGCCTCGAGGGCCCGGATCCGTAACGCCTCGATGAAGGGGCGGTCAGCCTCCAGAATGTCTTCCTCCGGGAGCCGCGTGGGAGCCACCCACTTGAGGCGCTGGTCGTCGAGACCAGCGGGCTCGCCGGCAAATTCCTCCACGAGCCACATCGAAAGCTCGACCGTACGATCGCTGTACTCGTGTGCCAGGCGCATGAACGGACGGCTCCG
Organism: Steroidobacteraceae bacterium; assembly: GCA_035710545.1. Lineage (GTDB taxonomy): Bacteria > Pseudomonadota > Gammaproteobacteria > Steroidobacterales > Steroidobacteraceae > 13-2-20CM-66-19. The sequence continues at coordinate 6,733 of DASTDD010000330.1, read as the reverse complement.
CCTGACCTGCACGCCGAGCTCCTCCTGCAACTCCCGCGCGAGCGCCTGCATCTCGCTCTCGCCGGCAGCGACCTTGCCGCCCGGAAACTCCCAGCGTCCGGCCAGATGTTTGCCCGCCGGCCGCTGCGCGATCAGTACCCGCCCTGCATGGTCGAAGAGAGCCCCGGCGACAACCAACACGTGGGCCAAGGGAGCTATCCGAGTCCCGAGAGCACTCCGTGGCAGTGCTTGTACTTCTTGCCCGAGCCGCACGGACAGGGCTCGTTGCGGCCGATCTTACGCTCGCTGCGCACGAACGTGCCCGCTGCCGGCTCGGCTGGCGGCGGCATCGGCAGCACTCCGCCCCTTGCGGGCGGGGCGCCAGGGGCGGGCGCGGCCGGCTCCCCTGCGCTGTCCGCGCCCTCGGTGGACAGGAGCGACTGGGCCTCGGCGTGCTGGGCCTGCAGCGCGCGCATGAGCCGCTGGCGCCGCTCCTCTTCCTCACGATCAATGTCTTCCTGCGTCCGCACCTCGACAGTCGCGAGAGTGGTCACCGTCTCGAACTTCACCCGATCGAGCATCGCAGCAAACAGCTCAAAGGCCTCGCGCTTGTATTCGAAGCGGTAGTCTTTCTGGGCATAGCCGCGCAGGTGGATGCCTTGGCGCAGGTAATCCATCGCGCCGAGATGCTCGCGCCAGTGCCGGTCGAGCATGTTCAACATCACGTCCTTCTCGACGTGACGCATGATCGGAATGCCTTTGTCCGCCAGGCCGATCCGTGCAACCTTGGCCTCGTACGCTTCCCGCACTGCCGCCACGAGCCGGCTGCGCAGGGATGCCTCGTCGAGCTCCGGGTCCTGCTCGATCCATGCCCTGGGATCCACCCGCGTGTTGAAGTCCTTCAGGATCGAATCAGCCAGGCCCTGCAGATTCCAGTCGGACGGCGAGGCATTGCGGGGCATGTGCTGATCGATGAGCGTGCCAACGGCCTCCTCCATGATCCCCATGATGGCCATCGAGAGATCCTCGGTCGCCATGATCTCGTTGCGCTGCTGGTAGACGACCTTGCGCTGATCGTTGGCCACGTCGTCGAACAGCAGCAGTTGCTTGCGGATGTCGAAGTTGTGCGATTCGACCTTGCGCTGCGCCTTCTCGATCTGACGGGTGAGCATCCCGCTCTCGATGACCTCGCCCTCCTTCATGCCCGCCATCTGCAGCAACCGCTTGGTGCGCACCGGGTCGCCGAAGATGCGCATCAGGTTGTCTTCCATCGAGAGGTAGAAGCGGCTCGAGCCGGGGTCCCCCTGTCGTCCCGAACGGCCGCGCAGCTGATTGTCGATGCGCCGCGACTCGTGCCGCTCAGTCCCGACGATATGCAAACCGCCGGCAGCAAGCACCTTGTCATGCCGAGCCTGCCACTCCCGCCGTACCTGCTCGAGCGTCGGCTCGTCGACCTCGCCCATCGAGAGCAGCTCGGCTTCGAGATTGCCGCCGAGGACGATGTCTGTTCCACGACCGGCCATGTTGGTGGCGATGGTCACCGCGGCGGGACGCCCCGCCTGGGCAACGATCTGCGCCTCACGCTCGTGCTGCTTCGCATTCAGCACCTGGTGGGGCACGCTCTCCTTCTGCAGCAGGCCTGCCAGGAATTCCGAGGTCTCGATCGAGGTGGTGCCGACCAGCACCGGCTGCTGGCGCTCAACGCAGTCGCGGATGTCCTCGATGATGGCCTGGAACTTGTCCTTCTGCGTCAGGTAGACGAAGTCGGAATTGTCCTTGCGGATCATGGGGCGGTGCGTGGGGATGACCACCACCTCGAGGCCGTAAATCTGCAGGAACTCCGGCGCTTCGGTGTCGGCCGTGCCGGTCATCCCGGCGAGCTTCTTGTAGAGCCGGAAATAGTTCTGGAAGGTGATCGAGGCGACCGTCTGGTTCTCCTCACGCACCCGCACGCCTTCCTTGGCTTCCACCGCCTGGTGCAAACCGTCGGACCAGCGGCGCCCCGGCATGGTGCGCCCGGTGAACTCGTCAACGATGATGACCTCGCCGCCCCTGACGATGTACTCGACGTCGCGCTTGTAGAGCGCATGCGCCCGGAGGGCGGCGTTCAGGTGGTGCATGAGCCGAATGTTGGCCGGGTCGTAGAGGCTCTCGCCCTCACGCAGCAGCCCCAGCTCGAACATCAACGACTCGACGTGCTCGTGCCCATCCTCGGTGATGTGGACCTGCTTGGTCTTTTCCTCGACGCTGAAGTCGCCGGGGCCATTCTCCTCGAGTTGCTTCTTGAGGCGTGGAACGAGGTCGTTGATCCGCAGATACAGCTCCGTGCTCTCCTCGGCAGGGCCGGAAATGATGAGCGGCGTGCGCGCTTCATCGATCAGAATGGAGTCAACCTCGTCCACCACGGCGTAAGCGAGTCCGCGCTGCACCTTGTCCTCCAGGCGGAAAGCGAGGTTGTCGCGCAGGTAGTCGAAGCCGAACTCATTGTTGGTGCCGTAAGTGATGTCGCAGCCGTAAGCGGCCCGCTTCTCGAGCGGACTCTGCGAGTTCTTGATCACCCCGACAGTGAGACCGAGGAAGCGGTAGACGGGGCTCATCCAGTCCGCATCGCGCTGCGCCAGGTATTCGTTGACGGTGACGATGTGGACGCCTTCGCCGGTCAGGGCGTTGAGATAGGCGGGGAGTGTCGCGACCAGGGTCTTGCCCTCGCCCGTCCTCATCTCGGAGATCTTGCCCTCGTGCAGGGAAATGCCCCCCACGAGCTGCACATCGAAGTGCCGCATCTTCAGTGTCCGGCGGGCGGCTTCGCGCACCACGGCGAAGGCCTCGGGGAGCAGATCGTTCAACGGCGTGCCTTCCTTGAGCCGCCCCCGGAACTCATCGGTCTTGGCGCGCAGCGCCTCCTCGCTCAGAGCCTGGATCTTCGGCTCGAGCTCATTGGCGGCTCGGACGTAGCGGCCGTAGCTACGGATCAGCCGCTCGTTGCGGCTGCCGAAGATGCGCGTGAGGAAGTGGAGCAACTTGGCGTCCTGATCGGAAAAATGCTTGGCTCGACAAGCCGTTATCGGTGCGGCAGTCGCGCATCAAGGGTGCTTTTGAAAGCCGCGTATTCTACGCAATAGACGCTACTGGCGCCCAATTGGTTCTGGGGAGGGGGATTTCAAGGGCGCCGGTTGCCCGGACGCCGCAGGGCTGGGAGGCCCGGGCGGTGCCCGTTCGGGGCAGCCTGATCAGCGCCCGACGAAGCTCAGCGGATCGACCTGGCGGCCGTTGCGGATGACTTCGAAATGCACGTGTGGGCCCGTGGAGCGCCCGGTGGACCCCAGGAGCGCAATCGGATCGCCACGCTTGACCGTTTGGCCGACGGCGACGAGCGTCTTCTCGTTGTGACCATAGCGGGTCACGTACCCGTCGCCATGATTGATCTCGACCAGCTTGCCATAGCCGGAACGCTCGCCGGCCCAGGTCACCACACCCGCGGCAACTGCCGTGACGCTCGCGCCCGCCGACCCGGCGAAGTCCACTCCTTTGTGGTACGCCTCCTCACCCGAGAAGGGGTCCATGCGCTCCCCGAAGTACGAGGAGATGAACCCCCCGGTCACGGGCCGGCCCGCCGGATGGGTCTGTTCCTTCAGCTCCCGCGCCAGGATCACGTTTTCCAGGGCGTTGAGCTGCGAGTCCCGCAGCTCAACGGTCTGCTCGAGCTCTTTCAGCTTGGCCGACAGATCGGGGATCTGGGCGCTGATACCCCCACCGTCCGCCTCCGGTCCGCCGCTCGGCGGCTCGGTGTCGAAGTCGAATTCGTGGCTGTCGATGTCCGCCATCTCCGTGAGGCGCTTGCCCAGCGCATCGAGCCGGATCACGTGGGCATTGACGGCGCCCATGCGCATGGCCATCGCGTCCACGCGCTCATTCATGCTCTCCTTGAGCTCCGCGATCTGGCGCTTCTGGTCGGCGAGAATGGCCGTCCAGCGGGCCGACTCACCGCGCGCCAAACGCCCATTGCTGCCTTGACCGAGCTGCATGCCGAGCGCGAAGGCCGTTCCCAGGATGCCAAGCACCAGGACCGCCAGGACCGCGAGAGTCAGGGGGTGCGCGAGATTCAACTGGCGCGCCAGCCCTTCCCGCTTCGAAAAGAAAATGATATTCATGGCCCGCGCTCCGGATCCGTGCGAAACCCCGTCTCGACAGGCGCAAGCCGGGGCTTTCCTGATCGCCGAACGGTCGCCTGCAGCGCCTCTTCGGACATCAGTTGCCTGGCCGGGCGCAAAAGAAGTGGCTTTCGCGACCCGCCGGGCCCCATTGCACGGCCATAGCCCGGGCGTGACCCGCCCTGTTCTCGTTCAATCGAATCGAATAGCGTGCATCTTGCTGGCAACCCCGCTGTCATGGCTCCTCGCGTTAGACCGGTGGCTTTGCGTCCCCGCCTTTCGACGGGTTTGCCCAAGCAGCTGTTTTCAATATGCCCAATAAGCGACACCGAGACAAGCGCGGCGGTACCCGCTTTCGGGCGACGGACCGCTCAAAATCGTTCCGCCGCGCCCATTCTGTCAAAGACCTGCTGGGCCGTCTGACCCCGACTTTGACACGCGTCTCGGATCAGGCCAGCGCGCAGACCTTTTGGCATCAGTGGCTGGCCGGGCAACTTCCGGCCGCATTATGCCAGCACATCTCCGGAATCGCTGAATCCAACGGCACGCTGGTGATCTACGCGGAATCGGCCGCCTGGTCCGCCAGGCTGCGTTTTGCCGTGCAGGAGCTGCACGGCGAGCTGCACGCCATGCAGCGCGATATCGAAAAAATCAGCGTACGGGTACTTCCGAGATCGTGAGAACCCGGTGACCCTGCTGCGCGTGATGCGTTCAGGCAGGCGTCCCTTGCGTCGGCGCACTTTTCCGGGACGCCGCGTGAACGCATCACACGCAGCAGGCCCGGATTGTCACCCCGACGAGCCTGGCAGAACGGGCGCTTCGATGTAGGAAATCGGGGCATCGGCGTAGGAGTTGAACGAGACCTCTTCCCACGTCGAGGTGTCCGCCAGCAGCATGCGTAACAAAGTGTTATTCAGTGCATGACCGGACTTGTGGCCGCTGAACTCGCCGATCAGGCTGTGTCCCAGCAGGTACAGGTCGCCGATGGCATCGAGGATCTTGTGCTTGACGAACTCGTCCTCGTACCGCAACCCGTCCTCGTTCAGCACGCGGTAGTCATCCAGCACGATGGCGTTGTCGAGATTGCCGCCGAGCGCCAGATTGTGCGAGCGCATCGTCTCCAGGTCCCGCATGAAGCCGAACGTGCGGGCCCGGCTCACTTCCTTCAGGAACGAGGTCGTGGAGAAGTCCATCGACGCTTTCTGGGAGCGGCGCTTGAAGATCGGGTGGTTGAACTCGATCTCGAAATTGACCTTGAACCCGTCGAACGGATCGAACTGCGCCCATTTCGCGCCGTCCTCCGCGCGCAGCCGCTTCTTGATCCGGATGAAACGCTTCGGGCGGTGCTGCTCCTCGATGCCCGCCGACTGCAGCAGAAACACGAATGGCCCGGCGCTGCCGTCCATGATGGGAACTTCCGCGGCGCTGAGCTCGACGATCGCGTTGTCGATCCCGAGCCCGGCAAACGCCGACAACAGATGCTCGACGGTGGAGACGCGCGCATCGCCCCGGACGAGGGTCGTGCCCAACATCGTGTCACCGACGTTCTCGGCGCGCGCCGGTATATCCGGCCCCTCCTCCAGATCGGTCCGCCGGAACACGATGCCCGAGTCGGCCGGAGCCGGACGCAAGGTCATCAGAACCTTTCGGCCGGTGTGCAAACCCACACCCGTCGCCCGAATCGAGTTCTTCAGAGTCCGTTGTCCGACCATGCTTCGATTGCTTGTATCAAAGGAGCCGCCGTGGGGGAGTGGGCCCGAAGACAAGCTCACCACACCGCCACGGCGCAAGAAGGCGCGTTACCGTATCACAGGCGAAAAAGCGACACCAATCAAGACTGCGTAGAGTTCTCCTGCAGCGCGATCCGTACCCGGGCGTCCCGCCCGGGCTCGCGGTTCAGTCGGCCTGGCGACGCAGAAACGCTGGAATATCCAGCAGGTCATCCGCCTCGCCTTCCGGTCGCAACCCATCTCCGACCGCCCGCTGCCTTTGCACCGTGGGCTTGTCCAGGGCGGCGTAGTCACTGCTCGACAGCGGTCCGCGCCGGATGACCCGCATCGGCGGCTCCGCTCGCGAGTGCATCGGATCACGATGCGCCGCGCTTTCGCGGGTCGCAGGCATCTCCCGATGCTGATGCTGCGCCGGTGTGGCGCGTGCGGTCGCGGCCGGACGGCCGAGACCGGTCGCCACCACCGTCACACGCACCTGGTTGGACAGCTCCGGATCGATGACCGTTCCGACCACCACCGTCGCGTCCTCGGATGCGAACTGCTTGACGATCTGGCCGACCTCCTGGAACTCGCCGATCGACAGATCCATGCCCGCCGTGACATTCACCAGAATGCCGTGCGCCCCCGCCAGGTTGATGTCCTCGAGGAGCGGTGAGGACACAGCCGCCTCGGCCGCCTCGCGGGCGCGTCCCTCGCCGCTCGCGGCTCCCGAGCCCATCATGGCCATGCCGGTCTCGGCCATCACGGTGCGCACGTCGGCGAAGTCGACGTTGATGAGGCCAGGGCGTGTGATCAGGTCAGCGATGCCTTGGACGGCACCTTGCAGCACCTGGTTCGCCGACTTGAACGCATCGAGCAGCGTGGTCTGCGGGC
>DASTDD010000329.1:0-3226 GCA_035710545.1 Steroidobacteraceae bacterium | reverse complement strand
GGTCGGTGCGGCCATCCAGGGCGGCGTCCTGAAGGGCGAGGTCAAGGACGTGCTGCTGCTCGACGTGACGCCGCTGTCACTCGGCATCGAAACGCTGGGCGGCGTGATGACGACGCTGATTGCGCGGAACACGACGATCCCCACGAAGGCGTCGCAGACTTTCTCGACGGCGGACGACAACCAGACGGCCGTGACTATCCATGTACTGCAAGGCGAGCGCGATCGGGCCCAGGACAACAAGTCACTGGGCAAGTTCGACCTGTCGGATATTCCACCCGCGCCGCGCGGCATGCCGCAGGTCGAAGTGTCCTTCGACATCGATGCGAATGGCATTCTGAACGTGTCGGCGAAGGACAAGGCCACTGGCAAGGAGCAGAAGATCGTCATCAAGGCCTCCAGCGGCCTGACCGAGGACGAGATCAAGCGCATGGTGCGCGATGCCGAAGCGCACGCCGAGGAGGACAAGCGATTCCGGGAGCTGGCCGAGTCCCGCAACAAGGCCGACGGTATGATCCATGCGGTGGAGAAGTCGCTGAAGGATCTCGGTGACAAGGTTGATGCAGCCGAGCGCGGCCGCGTGGAGTCCGCCGTGTCGGATCTGCGCACGGCTCTCAAGGGTGACGACAGGAACGTCATCGAGAAGAAGACCGAGGCGCTGGCCCAGGCCTCCGCCGCGATCGCCCAGCGGGCCTATGCGTCGGAGCAGGCTGCCGGCGCGGCCGGCGCGTCCGGTGCGGGGGCTTCGGGTGCCGCCGGCGGCGGCGCGCAATCCGCCGGAGGCGGTCGGGACGACGTGGTGGATGCCGAGTTCGAGGAAGTGAAGGACAAGAAGGCGTCCTGACGGGGATTCCCCGCGAGAAATTGAGCTTGCCTCACTGCGAGCGCAGTCCGATGATCGGGATGCTCAAGTTCTCCGGGGACCCTCACCAACAAGAAGACAGCGCCAGACTCACACGCACCGCACATCCCGTGCGGTGCGTCGCATTTCCGGGGGCACTCCTTCTGATTAACTCGACCAATGTCAAAGCGTGACTACTACAAGGTACTCGACGTACCCAAGAGCGCGACTGAAGCAGAGATCAAGAAGGCGTACCGTCGCCTTGCGATGAAGTATCACCCCGACCGCAACCCCAACGACAAGGAGGCGGAGGAGCGCTTCAAGGAAGCCAAGGAAGCTTGCGAGGTGCTGACCGATCCGCAGAAGCGGGCCGCCTACGACCAGTACGGTCATGCGGGCGTGGAAGCGAGCCGCGGCGGGCGTGGAGGGTTTGGTCCCGGGGATGCCTTCAGCGACATCTTCGGGGACGTGTTCGGCGACATCTTCGGGGCCGGCCGGCGGGGAGACGGCCGCTCGCAGGTGTTCCGCGGCGCCGATCTGCGCTACGAGCTCGGCATGGAGCTGGATCAGGCGGTCTTCGGCTACAGCGCGGAGATCGAGGTACCCAGGCTGTCCGAGTGCGAAACCTGTCACGGCAGTGGCGCAGCCAAGGGCAGCTCGGCCTCGGCCTGCGACACCTGCGGGGGGTCGGGTCAGATTCGCATCTCGCAGGGCTTCTTCCAGTTGCAGCAGACCTGTCCGCGTTGCCGGGGCGCGGGCACGCTCATCAAGAATCCCTGCGATACGTGTCTGGGCCAGGGACGCGTGCGCCGGACGCGCAAGCTCTCGGTCAAAGTGCCTGCAGGTGTCGATACGGGAGATCGCATCCGGCTCAGCGGAGAGGGCGAAGCCGGGAGGAACGGCGGTCCGCCCGGCGATCTTTACGTCGAGGTCAACGTGCGTGAGCACGCGATCTTCGAGCGCGATGGGGTGCATCTGAGTTGCGAAGTACCTGTGAGCTTTGCGACCGCAGCGCTCGGTGGCACCGTCGCGGTACCGACGCTCGACGGTGATGTGACCCTCAAGGTGCCGGCGGAGACGCAGTCCGGCCGGATCTTCAGGCTTCGCGACAAGGGGGTGAAGCCCGTGCGCGGCGGCTCGCGTGGGGATCTGTTCTGTCGCGTCGTCGTGGAGACGCCCGTCCACCTGTCGGCGGAACAGAAGGACCTCGTCCGCAAGCTGGAGGAGACCCTCAAGCGCGACTCCACGCGCCATGCTCCGCGCGAGCAGGGGTTCTTCGAAGGCGTGAAGCGCTTCTTCTCCGGCGGCTCGAGCTGATGAAGCCCCCAACGTTACCGCTGCGGGTCACCGTCATTGGCGCGGGCGGGCGGATGGGCCGCAGTGTGCTGCGCTCGGTGGTGGAGTTCCCCGACCTGGCGATCGCCGGCGCCGTAGTGCCTCCCGGCAGTCCAGTGCTGGGTCAGGACGCGGGCGAGCTGGTCGGACTGAAAAGGTCGGGCGTGGCTTTGACCAGCGATTTGAACGAGGCGCTCGCCACCAGTGATGTGGCGGTCGATTTCTCAAGCGCGGGGGCCTTGCCCGTCAACCTCGATGCCTGTCGCCGGGCCCATCGTGCGTTGCTGATCGGTACCACCGGTTACGCGGCAGAGCTCGAGGACAGGCTGCTGGCGGCCTCTCGCGATATACCCCTCCTGATCGCCGCCAACACCAGCATCGGTGCGGCTGTTCTGCTGCAGCTGGTGAAGACGGCGGCACGTGCGCTGCCTGCGCAATTCGACATCGAGATCCTCGAAGCGCATCACCGCATGAAGCGCGATGCCCCCTCGGGAACGGCGCTGGCGCTCGGCCGGGCCGCCGGGGAGGCGCGCGAGCGGCCGATCGGGCCCGGGGGCGGCACGACCCGCGGGGCGGGCTTGCGCCGGGCGGGGGAGATCGGCTTCGCGTCCGTGCGCGCCGGAGACCTCGTGGGCGAGCACACCGTGCTCTTCGGCGGGGAAGGCGAGAGGCTCTCGCTCACGCATCAGGCGACCGATCGGGCCGTGTTCGCCCGGGGTGCCCTCCGGGCTGCGGCTTGGCTTGTGCTCAAGCCTGCCGGACGCTATTCCATGAGCGATGTAATCGAATATAAATCATAGGGTTACGGCGTTCGCTGCGGAGTTATGGCCCCCGCGCGCCGATGGCGGGCAGGCATGTTTTTCCATGGACACATCGCGGCTCCAGCCCGTAAAATTTCCCTCTAATCCGAGTTCGGGTTAGTCCAATGCAAGGCGGGAGGATGTTCGCGAGAACTCCTCCCGCTTTGTATATCGGCGGAAAGCGCCGCAGGCGCTTTCCGCAGACCAGACCGAAGAGTGGTTTCCCGCGCGCGACCAAAAGGCGTGGCTTTTG
>DASTDD010000328.1:0-8368 GCA_035710545.1 Steroidobacteraceae bacterium | reverse complement strand
CAGATCAAGCCGCGCGTATTCGCGGGCCTGTTCCCGGTGAACTCCGATGATTACGAGAGCTTTCGCGATGCCCTCTCGAAGCTGCGCCTGAACGACTCCGCGCTGCACTATGAGCCGGAGGTCTCCGGCGCGCTGGGCTTTGGATTCCGCTGCGGGTTCCTCGGGCTGCTGCACATGGACATCGTCCAGGAGCGGCTGGAGCGCGAGTACAACCTCGAACTCGTGACGAGCGCCCCCACGGTGGTGTACGAGGTGGCGCGCACGGATGACACGGTTGTCTACGTGGACAACCCGGCCAAACTGCCGGCCGTGAACGAGATCGAAGAGATCCGCGAGCCCATCATCACCGCCAGCATCCTGGTGCCGCCGGACCACGTCGGCGCGGTGCTCAAGCTGTGCACGGACAAGCGTGGCAAGCAGAAGAAGATGCAGTACCTCGGCACGCAGGTCTCGCTGCAATACCAGCTGCCGCTGGCGGAGGTGGTGCTGGATTTCTTCGACCGCCTGAAGTCGGTCAGCCGCGGCTATGCCTCGTTCGACTACGAGTTCAGTCATTTCGAGGCCGCTCCGCTGGTCAAGCTCGACATCCTCATCAACGGGGACAAGGTCGATGCGCTGTCGGTGATCGTCCACCGCGAGAACGCCTATCACCGCGGCCGCGAGCTGGTCGAGAAGATGCAGGAGCTCATACCGCGGCAGATGTTCGAAGTGGCCGTGCAGGCGGCCATAGGCGGCTCGATCATCGCGCGCGCCTCCGTGAAAGCGCTGCGCAAGAACGTGCTGGCCAAGTGCTACGGCGGCGACGTCAGCCGCAAACGTAAACTGCTGGAGAAGCAAAAAGAGGGCAAGAAGCGCATGAAGCAGCTCGGACACGTGGAAATCCCGCAGGAGGCGTTCCTGGCGGTGCTGCAGGTCGGCCGCAAGCCGCAGGCCTGAACGGAGGCAAGCCGATGTTGATGCAGATCGCAGTGATACTGTCGTGGATCGCCCTGCCGGTCGGGCTGCTCGTCGTGCTCGATGACTGGCTCATCCGCCCGCAGCGCCAGATCGCCGCTTCCCCCCAGCCTCCCGTCGATCCGTGGGTCATGCGGATGGCGTATCTGATCCTGCCGCTGCTGATCGCCGCGGCGGTATTGCGGCTGTTGCTGGCCGAGCGGCTGGACTTCAGCGCGGTCCTGCTCGGCATCACGGCCGTGACCGGCCTGGCATGGGCCCTCGATGTCCTCTTCTTACGGCACCGGCGCGAGTCGGCCGCCCGGGCGGCGGGCAAGGATCCGGCTGCGATTCCGGAGCCCGGCACGGTCGACTACGCCCGCAGCTTCTTCCCCGTGGCTCTGGTGGTGCTGGTTCTCCGGGCTTTCGTATTCGAGCCCTATCGCATCCCGTCCGATTCGATGATGCCGACCCTGCTGGACGGGGATTTCATCATCGTCAACAAGTACGCCTACGGGCTGCGTCTGCCGGTCCTGAACCGCAAGATCGTCCCGATCGGGGAGCCCCAGCGTGGGGATGTGGTCGTTTTCCGCTATCCACTCGATCCTTCCGTGAACTACATCAAGCGCCTGGTGGGCGTTCCGGGAGACCATGTGGAGATTCGCAGCGACCGGCTGACCATCAACGGCAAGACCGTGCCATTCAAGGTGATCCGCACCTACAACGACGGCTGCTACATCAACATGCAGCTCGCCGAGGAGCATCTGGGACTCCACGACCACCAGGCGCTGCTATGCCCGGTCCCGCTGCAGGTGACCGCGGGGCCGCCCGCGGGCTGTGACCGGCGCGAGTCGCGCGGCTACTTTTGCAACGCACAGACCCGGCCGGATGCCGACACCGCCGTGTTCGGGCAGACCGGTCCGCTGGAAGAGGTCGTGCCTCCCGGAATGTACTTCATGATGGGAGACAACCGGGACAACAGCGAGGACGGGCGTGTCTGGGGATTCGTCCCCGAGAACAATCTGGTCGGCAAGGCGACGCGAATCTGGTTCAATTGGGACCTCAAGCGTAGCGGTGGGCCGAAGTGGAGCCGTATCGGCTCACCGATCCAATGAGGCGACAGGGAGCAACTCGGGAGACATCGATGCGTACGAAGCAACGCGGGGTCACGATGATCGGCTGGATCTTCCTGTTGATCCCGCTGGCGATTGTCGTGTATGCCGGAATTCGCCTGACACCCGTCTATCTCAACTACATGAAAGTCACTCGTACCCTCGAGGCGGTGAAGACCGAGTACAAGGCCAACAATGCGGGCAGCCGCGAGTCACTCCTGGTGTCTATCCAGAAGCACTTCGATATCGAGAGCGTGGACTACCCGACGGTGAAGGATCTCAAGGTCACCCGCGACGGCCAGTCCTGGGTCGTGCAGGCGCAGTACGAAGACCAGGCGCCGCTGTTCTCGAACTTGTTCATCCTGGTCACTTTCGACAAGTCCGTGACGCTGGGAGGCGGCGGAGAATAGCCGCCCGGGACTGCACCCGCGTGCCGGCATGACGAGCGGGGACTGGCCAGCGCGCTGGGTGCGGGAGAGGCTTGGATACGAAGCACAGGATCCGCAGCTGTTCATCGCGGCGCTGACCCATCGAAGCGTCCCGGGGCCGAACAATGAGCGGCTGGAATTCCTCGGCGACGCCGTCCTCAATCTCGTCATCGCCCGGCATCTCTACCAGGCCTTTCCCGACGGCTCCGAAGGTGACTTGAGCCGGCTGCGCGCCCGGGTCGTCAGCAGCCAGCCTCTGGCCGAGGTGGCTACGCAACTCGGTCTCGGTGAGGTCCTGCAGCTGGGCTCCGGAGAGCTCAAGACCGGCGGCTTTCGCCGGCAGTCCATTCTCAGCGACGCCCTGGAGGCAGTTTGCGGCGCGCTGTTTCTCGACGGCGGCCTGGAGGCGGCGCGTGAGGTGATCGAGCGGCTGTTCGAGCCGCGCATTGCATCGTTGCCGGCTCCGGCGTCGCTCAAGGATGCAAAGACCCGCCTGCAGGAGTACCTGCAGTCCAGGGGCCAGGCGCTGCCACGTTACAATGTCGAGCGCACCGAAGGGGAGGCGCACGAGCAGACCTTCCATGTTGTCTGCGAAGTGGCGGCGCTCGGGCGCAGCGCGCGCGGCAGCGGGTCGAGCCGGCGCCGCGCCGAGCAGGAGGCCGCCGGACGCATTCTGCAGGAGATCGAGCACGCATGAGCGCCTCGCCAGAGGCCGGGTTCCGCAGCGGTTTCGCAGCCCTCGTCGGCCGGCCAAACGTGGGCAAATCCACGCTCCTCAACGCCCTGATAGGACAGAAGCTGAGCATCGTGACGCCGCGTCCGCAGACCACGCGTCACCGCATAGTGGGCATTTCGCACCTGCCCGACGCGCAGATTGCGCTCGTCGATACGCCCGGTCTGCACGACCATGGCAACCGTGCGCTCAACCGGGTCATGAACCGCACGGCCGCCACGTCTCTGACCGACTCCGATCTGGTGGTGTTGGTCATCGAGGCCCTGAAGTGGACCGAAGGCGATGAGCAGGTGCTGCGCCGGATCGCCCGCTCGGGGCTGCCGGCCATCGCAGCGGTCAACAAGGTCGATCGCGTGCGCCCCAAGGCCCGGCTGCTGCCGTATCTGGCCGAGCTCGGCGCCCGGCATGCCTTCGCCGGAGTGGTCCCGCTGTCAGCGCTGAAGGATGATAACGTCGCCGAGCTGCGCCGGGTCATTGCCGCCCTGCTGCCCGTCGCCCCGCCGATGTTCGCGCAGGACGAGCTCACCGACCGCAGCCTGGAATTCCGCATCGCCGAGATGATCCGCGAGAAGCTCACTCTGGAGCTCAATCAGGAAGTGCCCTACGGAGTGGCGGTCGAGGTCGAGCAGCTGCGCCAGGAGTCGGAGCAGCTGGCCGTGGATGCCGCGATCTGGGTCGACCGGGAGGGGCAGAAGCCGATCGTGATCGGCGCACAGGGGGAGCGGCTGAAGCGGGTGGGCCGCTCCGCACGCCTCGCGCTCAATGCGCTGCTCGGGCGGCGGCTGCATCTGAACCTGTGGGTGAAAGTGCGCGAGAATTGGGCCGACAACGCCCGCGCCCTCAAGCAGCTCGGCCTAGAATGACCCGCTCCGCCCGACGCATCAGCCTCGCACCGGCCTACATCCTGCATCACAGGCCCTATCGCGACACGAGCCGCATCCTGGAGGTCCTGACGCGCGAGCACGGCCGGCTGTCGCTGTTCGCTCGCGCCGTGCGCGGTCCCAAGGCAAGGCTCGCCGCTGTGCTGCAGCCGTTCCAGCTGCTGTTGCTCTCCTGGAGTGGAAGGGGGGAAGCGGCACAGCTCACCGCGGCGGAGGCTGTCGCTCACGATGCGCCGCTGCCGCCGGCCAGCCTGATGGCTTCGTTTTACCTCAATGAGCTGTTGCTCAAACTGACCACGCGGCACGACCCGCTGCCTGCTCTCTTCGATGACTACCACGCGGCGGTCGAGAGCCTGCGGCACGGGCGGTCGCAGGAGCCGGTGCTGCGGATCTTCGAGAAACGTCTGCTGGACTCGCTCGGCTACGGGCCCGACATTGCCGGCGAGGCGCACACCGGCAAGCCGATCGCAGCGGACGCGTACTATCATTTCCGTCCGGCCCAGGGGCTGGTGCCGGCGATGGCGGGTGCCAGCGGCGCGCTTGCGGGAGCCTCGCTCATCCGGCTCGCCGAGGAGCAGCTCTCGGATGCGCGCGAGCTGGAGGATTCGCGGCGCCTGCTGCAGGCTGCCCTGGCGCACTGCCTGGAGGGTCGCGAGCTCAACACCCGGACCGTGGCGCGGTCCATCCGGGGCCTGCGGCCGGGAAACAGTCCCCCGAGCGCGAGGGCGCGCACTTCTCGGGAATAGCGTGCTGCGCACAAGCAGCGGGTGACGGCGGAGTCGAGACAATGACGATAGCACTGGGAGTCAACATCGATCACATTGCGACCCTTCGACAGGTGCGCCTCGGCCGCTATCCGGATCCGGTGCACGCCGCGCTGGAAGTGGAGCTTGCCGGAGCCGACAGCATCACGCTGCATCTGCGCGAGGATCGCCGGCACATCCAGCCCGAGGACGTCTATGCGCTGAAGGAGCGGCTCAAGACGCACATGAATCTGGAGCTGGCGGTGACCGATGAGATGCTGGGAATCGCCACGCAGGTCCGTCCTGCCGATTGTTGCTTCGTGCCCGAGCGCCGTGCCGAGCTGACGACCGAAGGTGGCCTGGATGTTGCCGCGCAGCTGTCACGCCTGAAGGAGGCGGCTGCCCGGGTGAAGGAGGCCGGCGTGCGCGTGGCGCTCTTCATCGACCCGGACCCGCGGCAGATCGAAGCCGCCGCTCGAACGCTCGCCCCGGCAATCGAGCTGCACACCGGCGCCTACGCCGAGGCGACCGGTGCCGCGCGTGCGACCGAGCTCGAGCGGTTACGTTCGGGTGCGCGCCAGGCGGCCGGCCTGGGGCTCGAAGTCCACGCCGGGCATGGCCTGCACTACCACAATGTGCAACCGGTGGCCGCCATTCGCGACATCGTCGAGCTGAACATCGGCCACGCGATCGTGGCGCGCGCTCTGTTCACCGGCCTGCACGCGGCCGTCCGGGAGATGAAGGCGCTCATGCTCGCCGCGCGCACATGATCTTTGGCATCGGCGTCGACGTGCTCGAGCTCAAGCGCGTTCACCGCACGCTCGAGCGTTTCGGTTCGCGATTCACGGATCATCTGTTGATGCCGCAGGAGCGCGAGCAGCTCGCCAGGACCCGGCGGCCTGAGCGCTTCATCGCGATGCGCTTCGCGGCCAAGGAGGCGATCGTGAAGGCGATGGGCACCGGGTTCGCGCACGGAGTCTGGATCCGGGACGTCGGCGTGGTCCAGAACGCATGGGGCAAGCCCGAGGTGGTGTTCTCCGAACGCGGCGAGCGTGTGCGGCGGGGCTTGGGGATCGGCGACGGACATGTGACGTTGACGGACGAGGCAGGGCTGGTGGTCGCCGTGGCCGTGCTGATGAAAGCAGCCTGAGCCAACGTGAACACCCTGGTGTTTGACATTGAAACGGTGCCCGACGTGGCGCTCGGACGCCGCCTGCACGGCTTGCAGGGCCTCGAGGATGCACAGGTGGCCAAGGCGATGTTCGGCTTGCGGCGACAGGCCACCGGCAACGATTTCCTCGCGCACGAGCAGCAACGGATCATCGCCATTTCCTGCCTCCTGCGCAGCCGCGAGGATCTGCGCCTGTGGAGCCTGGGCAGTCCGGGGGCCCCCGAGGCCGAGCTCATCGAGCGCTTCTTCGATGGTATCGAGCGCTTCGCGCCGGATCTCGTCTCCTGGAATGGCGGCGGGTTCGACCTGCCCGTGCTGCACTACCGCGGGCTGCTCGCCGGCGTTCAGGCGCCGCGTTACTGGGAGACCGGGGATGGCGACTCCGCCTTCCGCTACAACAACTATCTGGGCCGCTACCACCGCCGGCACACCGACTTGATGGATGTACTGTCGGCCTACCAAAGCCGTGCGCGCGTGTCGCTCGCCAACATGGCCTGCCTGCTCGGCCTGCCGGGCAAGATGGGATTCTCCGGCGCACAGGTCTGGGAGGCGTGCCAGGCCGGCGACTTCGAGGCTATACGCCGCTACTGCGAGACCGATGTACTGAACACCTACCTGATCTACCTGCGCTTCGAGCTCATGCGGGGGCGCTTCACGCGCGAGCGCTATGGCGAAGAAGTGGAGCGGGTCAAGGGACTGCTGCGGATCTCGCGCGAGCCGCACCTGGCGCAGTTCCTGGCGGCGTGGGAGTCGGCTGTTTGAGCTCACGCGCGCCTCGTGATGACAGCGGTGCTGACGAGGTCGGAACGGTAGCGGCGCTCACTCATGAGGGCGAAGGCGTGGTGCGCAACGGCAAGACCGCCTTTGTTGCCGGAGCACTACCGTTGGAGAAAGTCCGCTTCCGCCGAACGCGGCGCCGCCGGCAACACGACGAGGCTCGGCTGGTGGAGATTCTGGAGGCCTCCGGAGCGCGTGTCAGGCCGCGCTGCGCTCACTTCGGCATCTGCGGTGGCTGTGCCCTGCAGCACCTCTCGTCCGACGCGCAACTCGAGGCGAAGCAGCTCGAGCTGCGCGAAAACTTCGAGCGGTTGGCGGGGATCACTCCGCAGGAATGGCTCGAGCCTCTGCGCGGACCGGTCTGGGGCTATCGACGACGCGCTCGGCTGGGTGCGAAGTTCGTCACCAAAAAGGGTCGCGTCGTCGTGGGCTTTCGGGAGCGCCTCGCCCCCTATGTCGCCGAGCTGCAGCGTTGCGAGGTGCTCGCGCCCCCGGTCGGCGAGCTCATCGCGCCCCTCGCGGCCATGCTGACAGGACTGACGATCCGTGATCGGCTGCCGCAGATCGAGGTCGCAGTGGCCGACAACGCGGTCGCCCTCGTCCTGCGGGTCCTCGCGGTGCCGCCACCCGAGGACCTGGCGCGGCTGAGCGAGTTTGCAGCGGAGCACGCGGTGCGAGTCTACCTGCAGCCGAAAGGGTTGGATTCCGTGCAGCCCCTGGAGACGGCAGCGAGCTCCCCCGAGCAGCTCGAGTATCGGCTGCCGGCATTCGCGCTGCGCCTGCAGTTCGCCCCAACGGACTTCGTTCAGATCAACGGGCCCGTCAACGAGGCGCTGGTGAGTCGGGCGGTCGATCTGCTCGGCCTGGAGCCGCACTCCAGGGTGCTGGATCTGTTTTGCGGAATCGGCAACTTCACTCTTGCGCTGGCGCGGACCGCCGCACGCGTGGTCGGGATCGAGGGCGACGCCGCTCTGGTTCGAAGGGCTCGTGACAACGCCCGATTGAATGAACTGGATAACGTGGAGTTCCACGTGGCGGATCTCGCGCAGCCGATCGAGTCCGCCGCGGCGTGGGTGCGAGAGCCGTTCACGCACGTTCTGCTCGATCCGCCGCGGGCCGGAGCCAGCGGGATCCTGCCCCTGATCGCCCGGCTCGAGCCGCGGCGCATACTGTACATTTCCTGTCATCCGGGCAGCCTGGCCCGTGATGCGGGCCTGCTGGTGAACCAACATGGAATGCATCTGCAGGCCGCCGGAGTGCTGGACATGTTTCCGCATACGACTCATGTCGAGTCGCTGGCGCTGCTGGTGCCGGGTACGCACCGAAAGGGGGCCTCATGAGTCTCGGACCGCTGATGATCGACCTGGAGGGCACATCGATCAGCCCCGAGGAGCGCGAGATGCTGAGGCACCCTCTGGTCGGCGGGGTGATTCTCTTTACGCGCAACTACGTAGACCCAGCGCAGCTCACCGAGCTGGTGGCGAGGATCCACGCGGTGCGCACCCCCGCGCTCATCGTTGCGGTGGACCACGAGGGCGGCCGCGTGCAGCGATTCCGTACGGGTTTCTCGCTCTTGCCGGCGGCCCGCCG
>DASTDD010000327.1:0-10163 GCA_035710545.1 Steroidobacteraceae bacterium | reverse complement strand
GGCGGGCGCACCGGTGCAGATCGCACAGGACCGCTACAACGAGATTCACGACTACGCCTGGTCACCGGATGGCCGGTGGCTCGCCTACAGCATCACCGCTGACAACCAGCAATCGGGCATCTGGCTCTACAACCTCGAGACGCGCAAGGCCACGCGGGTGAGCGACCCGCGCTTCAACGACTTCCAGCCTGCCTTCGACGCGGCCGGGAAGTATCTGTTCTTCGTTTCCACGCGCCACGAGAATCCGACTTTCAGCCGCACCGAACTCAACATCGCGACCCTCAAGATGACTGGCATCTATGTGGCGACCCTCAAGCGCGGGGAGCCGTCGCTGTTCGCGCCTCAGTCCGACGAGGGGGTGACGCCGCCGGAGCAGAAAGAGGCCGGCCGGACGGGCGAGGAGGCCGATGAGTCCGGAGCGGCCAAGGCGAACAAGGTGAAGGAGGAGGCCGGCAAGGGGAAGAAACCGGCCAAGCCCGTGGAGATCGATCTCGACGGTCTCATGGCACGCGCGATCCCCATGCCCATCACGCCCGCGGACATCGCCAGCTTCGACGTCCGGGACGACAAGGTGTTCTATCTCACCACGCCCAGCCAGATGATCGCCGGTCCGCTTCCCGGCGCAAAGCCGGTTCTGCACGTGTATGACCTGAAGAAGCGCAAGGACGCGACGCTCGTGGAGGGATTGAGCGCCTACGCTCTGTCGGGGGATGGAAAGAAGGTGCTTTACAAGCTCGACAAGGACTATTACATCGCGGATGCCGCGGCCGGCAAGGCCAGGGACGACGAGGATGGCAAGAAGAAGCTCGACCTGTCTCACATGCGCGTGCGCGTGGAGCCGACGCAGGAGTGGGCCGAGATGTTCAATTCGGCGTGGCGTCTGGAGCGCGACCTGTTCTACAGCCCGAAGATGAACGGCGTTGACTGGCCGGCGGTGCACGCTTCCTACGGCAAGCTGCTGCCGCTCGTGGGCTCGCGCAGCGACCTGAATTACCTGATCGGCGAAGTCATCGGCGAGCTGAGCAATTCCCACACGTACGTCGGCGGTGGTGACGAGATGCCGGAGGAGCGTCGCGTGCCGACCGCATTTCTGGGCGCGGACTTTTCGCTCGACGGCTCTTCGGGACGCTACCGCCTGGCGACGATCTATCCGGGGGACAATACCCGGGATGCCTACCGCTCGCCGCTGACTGCGCCGGGTCTTGATGTGCACGCAGGCGACTTTCTCCTCGCCATCGACGGGACCGAGCTGAAGGCGCCGGTGGACCCCTATAGTCTGCTGGTAGGCAAGCAGGATTCGACGGTGAAGCTGACGGTCGCCGGCTCACCCGCTGGCAAGCGGCGCGATCTCGTCGTCCAGCCGATCAAGACCGAGCTCGAGCTGCGCGAGCAGGCGTGGATCGATCATAACCGTGAGGTCGTGGACAAGGCCTCCGGCGGACGCGTTGCCTACATCTACCTGTCGGACATGGGTGGGCGGGGGATGGATCAGTTCATCCGCCAGTTCTATCCTCAGCTCGACAAGCAGGCGTTGATCTTCGATGACCGCTGGAACGGCGGGGGGTTCATCGACCCGATCGTGCTGGAGCGCCTGCGGCGCATCCTGGTCGGCATGGACACGGACCGCGAGAACGCCGCCATCCCGATTCCGAATCAGCTCATCATCGGCCCGAAAGTCTGTCTCCTGAATCACTACTCCGCCTCGGACGGGGACATCTTCCCGTTCTTCTTCCGCAAGTACGGGCTCGGCCCGCTGATCGGCACGCGCACCTGGGGTGGCGTGCGCGGTATCCGCGGCGAATGGACCTTGCTTGACGGCGGCTACATCACGGTGCCCGAGACAGGCCAGTACCTGCTGAACTCGCAGTGGGCGATCGAGAATCACGGCGTGGATCCGGACATGACAGTCGATGACTCGCCTGCGGACTGGATGCAGGGACATGACGTGCAGCTCCAGGCGGCGATCAACTACATCCTGGGAGAGATAAAGAAGCATCCGGCGACGCTGCCGCCGCCTCCTCCGGCTCTGCCCGCTTACCCGCAGGAGGGCGGCCCGGGCTCTTGAGCGAGCAGCCTGCGCTACTGCAAGAAGGCGGGAAGCTTCGGCAGGGCCTGATAGTCCTGCGGGTCGTGCTGCACGATCAGCCGGGCGTGGAGATTCACAAGGAGCTTCTGCACGCGATCGAAGGATGCGAGCGTGGCTGCGCGGTCGACGTTACCGGCGTAAATCAGGCCCCCGGTCACGTCGCTGCGCAGGTGCCAGAGGTCGCCCGAGAGAAGGACGCTCCCCGACTTCAGCCGCACCAGCAGCACCTGGTGCCCCGGGGTGTGTCCGGGTGTCTTGAGTATCCGTACCGTGCCGTCCCCGAACACGTCGAAATCGCCGTCAATCAACTTCGTCTTCGCCTTCTTGTAGGCACTGAAGGTGCTCAGGTCGCCAGCAGGAGAATCCGGACTCGTGGCCCAGGTGAGCTCCTTCTTGTTCAAAATCCACGTCGAGGAGCCAAACAGGTTCGCGTTGCCTATGTGATCCATGTGGAGGTGGGAGAAAGCCACGTAGGTGATGTCCCGGGGAGCGAGTCCGATCCGCCGGAGCTGCTGCTCGATCGAGGGCCCGACCGATGCGCGCACGCCGTACTTCTCCCAGGGCTCATCCTTTGCGAACGCCGGGGCGAGCCCCGTATCCCACATGAGCGTGCCATTTGGATGACGGATCAGGAAGCAGGGGACGACGACTTTGCCAGCCTTGCCGTCGTAGTCGCCGGTGTCCGAGAACGAGCTCATATCCTTGAAGTCGAGCTCGCCGCCGTCCAGCGTGTACAGGCGGAGCGGTGGCGCATCCGCAGCCAGGGTGAGCGCGGAATGTGAGAGTAACAGCACCGTCGTGGCAACCAGCGCGAACACTTGCGCCGGCGCCGCAAGGCACGAGCGCAGGAATCTGGCGAGGATGGGCATGGGATCTCCCTTGCTGACGATGCGAGCGTGGGCTGAACCGTGGGGCGGCGCACAGTCTGCCCTGTCGTGAGTCGGGAGCCAAGACGATGTGGACGCTGCGGGAACGCGCAGGAAGGCTGCGGCGCGGGGGAGGCGGCGAGCGTCGCGGCGGCGAGCGCGTCGGCGAATGAGGGCCGCGACGGCGAGCATGGCGGCGGCGAGCGGCCGCCGCGGTCAATCCGGTCCCGCCTCAGTCCAACAGCGCGATGTGCGGCCCTTCAATTGCGGTAATCGCGAATCTTGCGAAGCCGCGGACATCCGGGCTGGGGTCGGAGAGGGCAATCCGCAGGGCGGGCAGCGCCTGCCGCGCCCCCGAGCCGATGTCATGCAAAGCGATGCAGGCGCTGTTTCGATCGCTCTCCTCGGCACTCGTCAGCAAGTTCACGAGGAACGGCACGGCGGCTGCCGCCGCAGGTCCTATATCTCCAATGTCCTGCTCGCTCAAGGCGCGAACGCGCGGATCGGGGTCCAGCAATGCTGCGGTGAGTGCCGGAAGGGCGGCGCCGATGTCGATTCTGGAGCTGCCCGGCGGGCCGGCCAGTCCTTCCCCCAGAACGCCGAGCGCGAGGGCGGCGTTCTGTCGGAGATTCACGTCGGGATCGGCAAGTGCGCGCGTCAGAGCGGGAATGCTGTCAGGGCCCAATGCCTGCAGCCGGGCATAGATCTCCTTTCTTCGTGCTTCGGACGGCGAGGCTGATCGAGTCACGCAGTCCGATCCGGCGCACACGCCACCAAAAGGGCCGGGATCCAGCCAGGCGGGCAAGCCCCGCAACTGCCTGACGAGCTGGTCCGTTTCCATCCGGTTCACCGTCCGCGATCCCAGCAGCTGGGGCGAGATGACGAGCAGAAAGAGCGCCAGCGCGCCTACGGCGATCTGACTCGCTCGAACTGCGTCAGTGCTCATCCGGCGACCTGTCATGGCGAACCTGCCAATCGCACCTGACCAACCCGACCTGAGTTTACCCACGTGGTCGGGCGTATCACCGGCAATTTGACAGTGGTCTGCGTTCCCCCGCTCGGGATGCACCCAGGGCTACACACGCCAGCGTTGTTGCTCCTGCGGGGGCAGATCATGCTTCGCCAGTAGCGCGGCGAGCCGCTGTCCTTCCAACTCAACGTCGCTGCCGGCGCGCACGATGTGGCGAAGTGGCGGCGTCATGCCGCGGTTTCGGAGCAGCGGAGCGAGGCGTCTCCAGTGGAGGCCGTTGCCGGGCTCCCCTTGCAGGCCGATGGCTACCACCGCATAGCCGTGATGCGCATACTCCGCGACCTGATCGGCTATCACAGCGAGCAGCAACCGATGCTCGCCTGTCGGAGGCAGCTGCAATACGCCGTAGCCACCGGCGTCGAGCGCGGCGAGCACGTCTGGCAGCATCGCACGGAGCCTGGCCGGAGGATTGACGAGAGTTTCCGGGACCAGCGCCACGTGCCAGCCGCGCGCGTCGGTGGTCACGGTGGCTCGGAACTCCCGGTGTGCCGTGCCGGCTCGCCCTGAGGATGATCCAGGAACGCCTCGAGGTCGGCTCGAGAGCCGGCCTCGTCAAAGCGACCCATGTCCAGGGCCCAGCCGGTCGCCGGCAGAGGTGGCAGCCCGCGGCGCGCAAGCTCGGCCTCCAGCTCCTCGATCCAGATGCCCCGGCGAGGCACGATCTCCCAGTCGTCCTCCGGCCGGTTCGGTCGGCCGCCCCAGTCAGGCTTGCTGGAGGTGAAGCGCACGCCGGTGGACGGGCTGCCATCGAGCCCGATCAGGATGACCTCGTCGCCGTGGCGCAGATGGCGCTCGATCAGTGGTGCGATCGCAACCGCCAGACGCCGGCAATGGGCTCGATAGGCGGGGGTGTCATATTGCTCGTAGACGGCCCACCAGCGCCGCACGCCGGCGAACGCCAGCTCGGGGCACGGCAGCTGCTGCAGGAGATAACCCCGGTGGCGCAATGCTTCCACCACGGGGCTGACGAGGCCGCGATAGCGGGCCCCCTCGCAAACCTTGGCGTTCTGGTTCAGGAGGCAATTGGCAACCAGAGCCACTTTGCGCGGCGCGCTGTCCTCGTCCATCTGACACGCTCCCAACGGCAAGTAGTCCACACGATCTATGATGCAGGATCAGCACGAGTGGAGCACCACTGCATCCACTGCCGGGAACGGTCGTCCAACGGCTCGAGAGCAGCCGGACGGTGGTCGCGAGCTGCACGCTTCTTGCACAGCAGCCGCGCAAGCCATGGGAAGCGCGAGAAGAGCTTGGCAGCATCTCGAGGCGAATTGCGTGTCGCCGCTGTTCAAGGCGACTGCCGCGCCAGGTTTGTGCGAACGCTGCTGCGTGCGCGGTCAGGGGTGCGTCAGACAGCAGTCTGCTTGCCGCGCACGCGTTGACCGTTCGCAATGCTTATGATTAAGTTGCCTGAAGCATGCAGTGTGTCGGATCACCCCCTCGATCCGGGGCTCTCGATCGACTGACACACGCCGGGGTTCGATCGGGCACTCACCAGCCCGTCCACCAGCCACACCAGGGGAGTGTCTGACCGATGAGCTCGAATCACAAGTGCGCGCGCGCAGTCGCGGCCATTCTCGCGGCGCACGCCGCATCCGCGGCGTGCGCGGCGGCACCCGATGAGGAGACGGCCGCCTCGGCGGGCGGGCTTGCCGAGGTAGTTGTCACCGCGCAGCGTCGCAGCGAGAACATCCAGGACGTGCCGATTGCTATCCAGGCATTCACCGGCGAGTCGCTGAAGCAGCTCAACGTCTCGAACTTCGACGATTTCGTGAAGTATCTGCCCAATGTCAGCGCCTCCTCCGCAGGGCCGGGTCAATCGCAGGTCTTCATGCGGGGCCTGGGAGTGGGCGACCAGGGATCGCAGTCCGGTGGCTCGATCAACGGCTTCCCGAACGTCGCCATCTACCTGGACGATCAGTCGGGCCAGCTCCCCGGACGCAATCTCGACGTCTATGCGGCGGACCTGGAGCGTGTCGAGGTGCTGGAGGGGCCGCAGGGGACCCTGTTCGGCGCGGGCGCCCAGGCGGGCGTCATCCGCTACATCACCAACAAGCCGAAGATCAATGTCACGGAAGCCAACTTCAACGCCGGGTACGGCATCACGGCCGGTGGCGACCCGAATACGAACATCACGGCGGTTCTCAACCTGCCCCTCATCGCGGACAAGCTCGCGTTCCGCGCTGTCATCTACAACGACCGGCGCGGCGGCTACATCAACAACGTGCCGGGCACCTTCACCCGCAAGCCGACCGACCTCGGCATCCATTACGGCAACTTTCCCGATGGCTGCGGCTCCGCCGCGCTGCCCTGTCAGGCTCCGCCAGGCTCGCCCGTCATCAACAACAACTCGCTCGTCGCCCGGGCCATCAACCCGGTGACCTACCAGGGGCTGCGCGCCTCGGCCTTCTGGGAGATCAACGACGACTGGAGTGCGCTGCTCACGCAGAGCTATCAGGACATCAATGCGCAGGGAGTGTTCTTTCAGACGCCGAAGAGCTCCGACGGGGTTCCGCTGCCGCCGCAATCGGTCACGCTGTTCAACGACACCTTCAACAAGGACAAGTTCGAGAACACCGCGTGGACCGTCAACGGCAAAATCGGCCCGCTCAAGGCCGTCTACACGGGGGCCTATCTCATCCGCACCATCAGCGCGGTGCAGGACTACACCAACTACGCGCGCGGACTGTACGCCGACTATTACCAGTGCCATGGCGCGGAGCCTGCGAATGGCCTGAAGGCCACCTGCTTCTCCCCGAGCAGCACCTGGAACGAGGCGGAGCACAACACGCACCAGAGCCACGAGATCCGGCTCAGCACGCCCGATGACTGGCGCCTGCGCGGCATCGTCGGCGCGTTCTGGGAGAAGGTGCAGATCACGGACCGGCTCAACTGGCTTTACAAGACTCTGCCTGCCTGCACGGACACCGTGACCGCGGGGTGCCTGACCGACGTGGGGCCCGCCCCCGGCTCGACCGTGAGCGATCCCACGACGCGTAATGACAACATCGCGTTCTTCAACGACGTGGTGCGCGGCTACCGGCAGGCGGCATTCTTCACCTCGATCGACTTCGACCTCGTGCCCAAGGTACTGACTCTCACGGCCGGCACGCGCTACTACCGTTTCGACAACTTCGAGAAGGGGGCCGTCACGGGCAGCTTCGGCTGCTATGAGGCGGGGCCGGCTCCCTGCCTCGCCTCCGCGACCAGCATCGACGCGGAGAACCTGCGCAATACGTTCACAGGTACCCGCAGCCGCGCCAACCTGACCTGGCACATCCTTCCGGACGTGCTCGCCTATTACACCTGGTCACAGGGATTCCGTCCGGGCGCCTTCAACCGCAATTTCGCCTGCTACATCCCCGATCCCCAGGGGACGCCGCTGTACTGCTCGCCGCTCGCGTTCGCCTCTGACAACCTCACCAACAACGAGCTGGGCTGGAAGAGCGAATTCCTGGACCACCGCCTGCAGTGGAATGGCGCCATCTACCAGGAGAACTGGACCAACGTGCAGGTCTCGTTCTTCGATCCGGGCGTGCTGGGCAACGTCGGCTTCGGCACCAACGGACCGAATTACCGCGTCCGGGGCGTGGAGACCTCATTCATCGCCGCCATCACGCCGGGTCTGACGGCGCAGGGCGCGGCCTCCTGGAACAGCAGCGAGCAGACCAACTCGCCGTTCCTGATCGCGAACAATCCAGCCCTGGCAGCCACGCCCGCAGGCAAGGCGGAGTTAGGTCAGCCGATCCTGAGCGTGCAAAATCCTTACGGACCGATCGGCGGTCCGAGCGCGAACTCGCCGCCGCTGCAGTTCAACTTGCGGCTGCGCTACGAGTGGCCGGTGATCTCCGGTAACGCCTTCGTACAGGCCGGCGCCACCCACACGGCGCATTCGTTCACGCAGTCGAGCGCCAACCCGGCACTGTCGGCGGGCTCGAACGTCAGCACCACGCTGCTGCGGTTCGAGAATCCGCCGATCACGCAGTATGACGCGTCCGTCGGGTTCGCGAAGGACGCCTGGAACGTGGAGTTCTTCGCGCAGAACCTGACCAACGTGATCAAGAGCACGTTCACCTCGACCAACCAGTTCATCGTGGCCGAAAGCATCACCCGTCCGCGGGTGCTCGGACTCAACGTGGGGTACAAGTTCTGAGCTCGCACGGGGCAAGCCGCCGGCGCTGAGGCCGGCGGCGGTGCAAGGGGAAACTGCACGGTGGGGAGCGCGGCGGTCGGCGTGACGAAGCTGGGGGTGGGCGCCGCGATCGAGCGCTGGTACGTGCTCGTAATCCTGAGCCTCATCTACACGATCAACATCGGCGATCGGTACGTGGTGTCCACGGTGCTCGAGCCGATCCGCCTGGACCTGCACCTCAGCGACAACGGCGTCGCCTTTCTCACGGGCGTCCCGCTCGGGCTCTTCTACGTGACGCTCGGGATTCCCATCTCCTGGCTCGCGGACTGGTCCAACCGCCGCAACATCCTGGCCGCGTGCGTGCTCATCTGGTCCGGCTTCACGGCGGCCTGCGGACTCTCGCGCACCTACCTGCAGTTTCTGCTTGCGCGGATTGGCGTTGGTACCGGCGAGGCTGGCGGCACGCCGACATCGAATGCGCTGCTGGCGGATTATTTCCCCGCCGGCCGCAGGCCCATGGCGTTTGCCATTCTCGCCCTCGGCGCTCCCCTGGGTGCCTGGCTGGGCGCCGACGTGGCGGGCGCGGTCGCCCACGTGTACGGCTGGCGAGCATCGCTTCTGGCGCTGGGCGTCCCGGGTGTCGTGATCGGCCTGCTGGTGATGTTGACCGTCCGCGAGCCGGTGCGCGGAGGGCTGGACGCCATTGCCTCAGGGAAGCAGCGGGCCTCGCTGGTTGAATCGCTGAAGTTTCTATGGCAACAGAGGGCGGCATACCACGTCATCATGGGAAGTGGCGTCTGTTCGCTTTGGGGTTGGGGACTCATCTGGTGGACCCCGACGTTTCTGATGCGTACCTACGGTCTCAACGTGGGGGAGGCGGGCGCCGTCACCGGACACATTCACCTCATTGCCGGCATCATCGCCACACTCGGCGCGGCGTGGGTGTTCGGACGGCCTTTCATGCTGGACCCGCGTAGAGTCTGCTGGGTGCTGGCAGCCGCGGTTGCCCTGTCGACGATCCCTTCCATATTCGCCTTCTATACGCATTCGCTCGCGGTGGCGCGAGTGATGTTCTGGCTGTTCATCCCGGCGATCTACCTCTTCATCGGTCCGTGCATGGCGCTCGTGCAGAATCTGGCCCCGGCCCACATGCGTACGGTGTTTGCAGCCTGGTCGGGGTTGTGCGGCAATGTGTTCAACCTGATCGTGGCCCCGCAGGTGGTGGGCCTGCTGAGCGACTGGTACGCGGGCGGACATGCCACGGATGCCACTTCGCTGCGATTCGGTCTGCTGGTTCTCGCCCCCACCGGGTTCTGGGCCGCGTATCATCTGTACCTGGCAAGCCGCACCATTATCCGGGAGCAACAGATCGCCAGCGCTTACGCTGGAATCGGAGTCGTATGAAGATTTTCCGGGTTGCAGTCTGTCTCGCCGCTCTCGGCGTGGCCTTGCCGCTGCAGGCCGCCCGCATCGAGGTGCTGAACGACGACGTTCATTTCGCGGAAGGGCCCGTCTGGCACGACGGCAAGCTCTACTACGTCGAGTACGATCGCAACACCGTGACCGTGTGGGATGGCAAGAGCAACCACATCTTCGCCACGCAGAAGGGCTGCGGCCCCTCGGCGGTCATCGCCACTGCGCGCGGCGAATTCCTCACCACCTGTTACGACAACGGAACCATCGGCCACCTGTCGGCCGATGGCAAAGAGCTGCCCGCCTACGACCACGACCGCGACGGTCATCCCTTCGCAGGCCCCAACGACTTCGCACCCGACCGGTTGGGAGGCATCTACTTCAGCGGCTCCGGTCATCCGGGCAAGGCCATCGATGGCAAGGTCTACTACCTCGCAGCCGATGGAACCATCACCCTCTGTGCCTCCGATCTGAATGCTGCCAACGGGTTGGCGGTCTCGGGCGACGGTCAGACGCTCTACGTGATCGAGACGGAGGAGCATCGACTGCTGCGCTTCCGGATCGGGCCCCCGGGGCACTTGTCGGATCGGCGCGTATTCCTGAATCTGGACGACCTCACCCATCACGTCGGCCACA
>DASTDD010000326.1:0-6539 GCA_035710545.1 Steroidobacteraceae bacterium | reverse complement strand
GAGTACCAGTGGTGGCATACCGCATAGTTGGGATTCAGCTCGAAGGCATGCCTGAATTGGGCTTCGGCCGTCTCCCAGTCCCATTCGTGGTGGGTGGTGCGATACGCCAGACTCGTATGTGCCTCGGCCAGGCGAGCGTCGAGCTCCAGGGCCTTGCTCGCCGCCTCTTTTGCCTTGGCCATCGCCTCGAGCGGCGGCAGTGTGCCGTTCTCCCAGGATCCCAGCGTGACGTAGCAGTCGGCGAGCCCGGCGCGGGCGCGGGCGGAGGCCGGTTCCTTGTCGATCGCCTGGGAGAAGTAGTCGATCGCTTTCGCAATGCCCTGAGGGCGCTGTGCCCAGTAGAAGCGGCCCTTCAGATACAGGTTGTACGACTCGAGACTCTCATGCCTCCTGGCAAGAACAGACGCCCGTTCCCTGGTGAGGAGTTCCACTTTCAGCTGCTTGACGATCGCCAGCGTGATCTCGTCCTGAATCGCAAACACGTCCGTCATCTGACGGTCGTAGCGTTCCGACCAGAAATGGTAGCCGTTGCCGGCGTCGATCAACTGCGCGGTTACCCGTAGCCGATCCCCCACCTTTTGTATGCTGCCTTCGAGGACGGTGTCGACATTGAGCCGTCGCCCGATCTCGCGCACATCGACACTCTTACCCTTGAACGAGAATGCGGAAGCGCGGGCGACGACGAAAAAGGCGTTGATCTTGGTCAGCGCATTGATCAGTTCTTCCGCCAGGCCCTCGCAGAAGTACTCGTTGCCGGCATCGCTGCTGAGGTTGTGGAACGGCAGCACGGCAATCGATGGCGTCTGCCGGCCCGCGCGCGCCTCAGTGCCCGCATGGGTGTCGGCCCGCTCCTGCTGAGCCTGGCGCGCAAGCTGCAGCAGACGCTCAGTGGCGGCCGCTTCGTTCTTAAGCCGCAGCGCCGGCAGAAAGCGCGCCTGCACGGTTGCGAGGTTCGGCAAGCGCAGATTCTGCTCAAGGCGACTGATCTGCGCGTCGCTGTAACCCACCGCGATCGATAGCTCGGTCTGCGTCAGGGCCGCGCGACGTCGCAGGTAACGGAGCAGCTCACCGAACGTCGTCAGTCGGTCGAGGATCTCGGCAGGGATCGATGTGCCCATGGTGGCAGCCCATCTGCGGCTCGCGGAGCAGGGTTGCCCGGCAGACCCAGCCATTTTTCATCGTTGGAGAATTCCTGGCAAGAAATGTCAGGTCTGGGCGGTGCGCCGCCAGTATTTTGAGTCTGCGGCGGGTCTTTTGCATCCGGCAGGCGCCCTGGCGGCGGCGCAGGCGTTCGCGATCGATTCGCGAGCCGGGAGGCTCTCGTCCGCCAGCTGCCGGGGATCATCACTACAAACGATCACGCGAGGAGACTCATATGAAGACCAAAATGAAGTTGCTGCTGGGCGGGGTGTCGGCCGCCTGCATTCTTGCCGGAGTTGCCGTGGCGACACCCACCGTCGGGGCCTGGTACAACGTCATCCTGTCGACCGGGACGGCCACTCGGGACATCCACGCACACGCGCACGTGCGGCTGCCGGGAACAGAAGAGGGGTTCAGCGCGGAGCTGGAGACCGAGGGTGCCGCAAATTTCATCGTCCAGGAGATAAAGTTCTCGCCGGGCGGCACCACGGGCTGGCACACCCACCCGGGAATCCTGCTGCTCAGTTTGGCCGCCGATTCCGGTCCCATTGACTGGTATGACGCGCATTGCGAGAAGCACGTCTACAAGGCCGGCGACTCCTGGACCGAAAGCACCAAGCTCCATGACGTGGTCAACAACAGCTCCATGGACGCCCACTTCCTGGTCACGTATGTCGTGCCCAACGGGGTTAATAAGCGCACCGACGAGGCGGCTCCGCGCTGTGCGGCGGCACTCGGTCTGAACTGAGCCGACGGTAAGTAGGCGGGTCGCGTAAGCGGGGCCCGGGATCAGTTCTCGGGCCTCGTCTGCGGGGTTGGGTCGATCGGGATGAGCGCTGGCGAGTCGCCCGCGCCGGTCACCCCGTGCTGCCGGGCTTCTGGGCCTGGGCGCGTTCGGTGCGGCGCGCGGCGCGCTCCTTCTGCTCTTCTCGCACCTGCGCGAGTGTCAGCCCTGTGCCCGTTGCGACCACATCAAGGATCGGATGGTGGGGGTCGCCAGGCAGGCGCAGTGCATGCACCTTTTCCCACGCCCGAATGCGCACCTCCGGGGAATTCAGGTTAGACCGCTGCTCGGCCAGCTCGAGTCGGCGCTTTTCTGCGCGCTCGTGCTCGTCGAACGCCAGGCGTTCGGCGTGCGTCCTGATGATCTCAGTAGCAGCGCGGACGGCTGATGTCTTGGTGTCGGTCATGCTGGGCTCCGTGGCGGATACGTTAGATCGCGAGGGGCTGGCGGGTGAACATCGAGTGCAACCGCGCGGCGGAGGAGGGCAACGCCAGAATCGGCGTCATGAAGAGGACTCCTTCGGCGGGACAAGGAGCCCTGACTTGCGTCGGGCTCCTCCCCATTTACCGGTCGATCCGGCGTCAGTAACGACGCGGACCGCGGCTACCACCGCCCGAGCGCTCACGGTCCTGAGCTTCGTTCACTTTCAGGGAGCGACCCTCAAAGTCGGTGCCGTTCAGAGCCTGCATGGCGCGGGATGCGTCGGCGTTGGACATCTCGACAAAGCCGAAGCCGCGCGGACGACCGGTGTCGCGGTCGCTGATCAGGGATACCTTTTCAACCGTGCCGTGCTTGGAAAACAGGGCGCGCACGGCCTCATCGGTCGCGGTAAAGGGCAGATTTCCTACATATAGTTTAGTCACTTGGGTACTCACGAATAGATACAGCAAATCGGCAGGTCAGACCTGCCTCCTGGTTCGTCAAGCTTACGAGGGTGAGAGAGTGGCCTGAGACGGAGCCCCGGGGGGTGTATCGTGGCCAAAACAGACAAGCCGAAAGATTACGAGCCGGGTTACAGGCTACAGAGTTTCGGGCAAGCCTGCTCGACTTTCCCGCCGGCAGCCGGCTAATTTCCCTCCCGCCTCATCCGGTGGCACGGGGACTTGCCGCCGTGCCCCCGGTGCCCCTGTCTAGCACGTTGCGGTCACTGTATAGGCAAGGTGCAGCAGGCAGGGCCGCTTCGAGCCGGCGCCGCTGGCGCGATTGCCAGCGCACTCCAATTCGCCTGCCGCGCGGTGCGCGGGGTCAGCCAGCGCCGCGCTCACTGCGGCCGTGAGTTCGAACTGGCCGTCACAGTCCGCGTGCGGGCACGGAAACTCAAAAAACGCCCGCGCGGGCGGGTGCAGCACGTGGCATTGCGCGGCCGGCGTGCTCGAGCTGCTGCTGCGGAATGTGAGCTCGAGGCGCAGCTGCTGGATAGCGGGATATACCACGCGCAGCGCGAGCGCCGCTGCCCGGTCGCGACGCAGGCGATCGCGGCGTTCTTGGCGGGCGGCGGCGGGACTGACCAGGGCGAGCCTCATGGCTGGCTGCCGGAGGTTGGATCGCGCACGGCAACCGATTCGTCCAGCGGAGCGACCATCGCATCATCACCGGTGGCGTTCGGGCGAGCGGCGCGACGCTGCTGCTTTTCCTGCTGCCGCGCCTTGCGTGCGAGCTCTTTCTGCTTTCGCGCCTGATGGTAGTTCTTGCGCATCTTCTCTCCGTCCTCATTCAGTGAGGGTGCTGGCTACATTAGGTGCACGTGCGCCGTTTGGTGCCCGCGCCGGGCCCTGGTGGCGCGTGCCTGGTCGATCGCAGTCAGGCCGATGCGCCTCGTGCGGGGCTCCGCAGGATCATGCCGGGTACCGGTGCCGAGGGTTCGCAGCAGCCGCGCGTCCGGGGTGACCTAATTGGCTTCCACGACTGGAAGGTGATCCAGGTCATTGTGGCACAGTCTGTGCCTTACGCGGAGCATGCGGGAGCTTTGCGGGAATGAGCGTGCGCGGCGATGCCACCGGTGCCAAGCCAACGCGCGGCTCTCGGCTAAGTTGTTGAATTGTTAACCCGCCGTGGGCCATTTTGACTGGTTCAGGGTGCCGGGAGCGAAGGGTCCGGCCGCGCCGCTTGCCCCCTTCTTGGCCTGACTCGCGCTGGCAGGCTCCCGCGCCCGCCCCGATGCTCAACATCCGGCGCCTGCGCAATCCGCGTGCCGCAGCAGGCAGGGCAGCTGACAGGCCGCACTGGCTCATTCACCGTGCTCGATATCCATGTCGCTCGGTCACAGCGACCCTAGCACCAGCCTCAACCGCGCGCCGCGCGCGCGTCCAAACTGCAGAGCCGTGTCTGGGCGAATGGTGGTTTGTGCGCGGCCGACGCGGGCGGGTAGCATCCCAACGAGGTGCCTCCCTGCGTGCTACGAGTCCGCGCTGCTTGACCGGGATCTCCGCCAAGGCAACGGCGTTCCGCTCCATCGTGCGGGTGGCGAGCGGAAACTTTCTCGAGATGTACGACTTCATGGTGTTCGGCTACTACGCCGCCGCCATCGGTCAAGCATTCTTTCCCAGCACCAACAGCTACGCGTCGTTGATGTCCTCGCTGATGACCTTTGGTGCGGGTTTCCTCATGCGCCCCCTGGGCGCGGTGATACTCGGCGCGTATGCAGACCGGCACGGGCGGCGCGCCGGGTTGCTGCTCACGTTGACCCTCATGTCGATCGGCATCCTGTCGATCGCGTGCACTCCCGGGTATGCCGCCATCGGGCTGCTGGCACCGCTCCTGGTGCTGCTCGGGCGCCTGCTGCAGGGCTTTTCCGCGGGCATGGAGCTCGGCGGCGTGTCGGTCTATCTTGCCGAGATTGCGCCTCCCGGGCGCAAGGGGTTTTTCGTCAGCTGGCAGTCCGCGAGCCAGCAGGTCGCGGTCATGGTGGCGGCACTGGCCGGCGTCGCCGTGACGGCCGCGCTGTCGCCGGATGCGATGCAGAGCTGGGGCTGGCGCGTGCCGCTGCTGCTCGGCTGCCTGATCATTCCGCTTCTGTTCGTGCTGCGGCGTTCGCTGCCGGAAACGCAGGCATTCACCTCGCGCCGGCACCATCCGGGCACCGCGGAGATCCTGCGCTCGCTGCGCGCCAACTGGAAAGTGGTGCTGGTGGGCGCGCTGATGGTCGTCATGACCACGGTCTCGTTCTACATGATCACGGCGTACACACCCACCTATGGCAGTGCGGTTCTGCACCTGACGTCCCAGGACAGCCTGCTGGTGACGTTGTGTGTCGCTGCCTCCAACCTCGTGTGGCTGCCGATCATGGGTGCGGCGTCCGACAGGATGGGACGCAAGCCGCTGCTGATTGCCTGCACGCTCGGCATGCTGCTGACCGCCTATCCGGTGCTGTCGTGGATGATCGCAGCGCCGTCCTTCGCGCGGCTGTTGGCCGCCGAGCTGTGGCTGTCCTTTCTTTACGCCAGCTACAACGGTGCAATGGTCGTCTTTCTCACCGAGCTGATGCCGGTCGCCGTGCGGACGTGCGGATTTTCGCTGGCCTACAGTCTTGCCACGGCGATATTCGGCGGATTCACTCCGGCCGTGTGCACCTATTTGATTCACGTTACCGGCAATCGCGCCATCCCGGGGCTGTGGCTGTCCTGCGCGGCGGCGTGCGGCCTCGGGGCTGCCCTGCTCGCCAGGCAGCGTGAAGAGCCGGCGGGAGAAGCGGTAACCTTGGCGCGATGACCGAAGTACGATTGACGCGCCGCAGTTTCTCGGCGCTGGCACTGTCCTTCAGCCTGTTCGGCGGCGCGCGCGCACGACAGCAGCGTGTGCCGTCGCCCGACGACGTGATCCTGGAAAGCAATCACCGCGTCGCGTTGCGCGACGGGGTGCAACTGGCCACGGACGTCTACCGTCCCGCGTGGCACGGCAAACCGGTGGCGGGCAGATTTCCCGTCATCCTCGAGCGCACCCCCTACGGGCGCAACGTAACCTACTTCCGTGATGTTACCGCCGCCGACGCAACGCCGAAGACGCGCGCCGAAGTCGCCGCGTACTACGTGCGCCACGGCTATGTCGTGATCCTGCAGGATTGTCGCGGCTGCCACGACTCCGAGGGCGAATTCGTCAAGTACCTGCACGAGGCGGTCGATGGTTTCGACACTTGTGCCTGGATCCGCGCGCAGCCCTGGAGCGATGGCCGCATCGGCACGATGGGCCTGTCGTACGCCGCGCACACCCAGGTGGCACTCGCCTGTCTGAATCCGCCGGGCCTGAAGGCGATGTATGTCGACTGCGGCGGCTTCTCGAACGCCTACCAGGGTGGGATCCGGCAAGGTGGGGCGTTCGAGCTGAAGCAGATCACCTGGGCCTACAACGTCGCACTGGAGAGTCCGCAGGTGCAGAGCAATCCGCGGCTGCTGGCCGCGCTGAAGGCGGTTGACCTGAAGGCGTGGTTTGCGCGCATGCCGTGGCAGCGCGGCAAGACGCCGCTGTCCCTGATTCCCGACTACGAGAGCTATGTCTACGAGCAGTGGGAGCACGGCACCTTCGACGCTTTCTGGAAACAGCTCGGTATCTACGCCCAGGGTTGCTACCCTCAGTTCACCGATGCCGCGATGGTGCATCTCTCAGGGTGGTACGACGCTTA
>DASTDD010000325.1:0-24554 GCA_035710545.1 Steroidobacteraceae bacterium | reverse complement strand
CTCGAGCTCGAGCGGCGTGAGCGCGAACGCACCGGCATATCGGGGTTGCGGCTTGGCTACAACCGGGTCCAGGGCTTCTATATCGAAGTCACGCGCAAGGACGCAGAGCGGGTGCCGAAGGACTACGTGCGCCGCCAGACGGTGAAATCCGCCGAGCGCTTCATCACCACGGAGCTGAAGGGATTCGAGGATCGCGTCCTGAGTGCGCGCGAGCGCTCCCTCGCCCGCGAAAAGGAGCTGTACGAGGCGATCCTGACCCAACTCATCGACCGGCTGCCACGGATGCAAGCCACGACCGCA
Organism: Steroidobacteraceae bacterium; assembly: GCA_035710545.1. Taxonomy (GTDB): domain Bacteria; phylum Pseudomonadota; class Gammaproteobacteria; order Steroidobacterales; family Steroidobacteraceae; genus 13-2-20CM-66-19. Next base: position 24,254 of record DASTDD010000325.1, on the reverse strand, counting down.
GCACTGGCCGAGCTGGACTCGCTGGCCTCGCTCGCCGAACGGGCCGCCACCCTGGAATGGACCCGCCCGCAGCTCGTCGCGGAATCCTGCCTCAGCATCGAATCCGGCCGTCACCCGATCGTCGAGCGCTTCGCCGCGACCGCGTTCGTGCCGAACGATCTGCGTCTCGGGGCAGGCCGCTGCATGCTGATCATCACCGGCCCCAACATGGGCGGCAAATCCACGTACATGCGCCAGGCGGCCCTGATCGTGTTGCTGGCGCACATGGGCAGCTACGTGCCGGCGGATCGCGCGACGATCGGTCCTCTCGACCGGATCTTCACGCGCATCGGCGCGGCGGACGATCTGGCCGGCGGCCGCTCGACGTTCATGGTGGAGATGACGGAGGCGGCCAACATCCTCCACAACGCCACCTCGCGCAGCCTGATCCTGATGGATGAGATCGGCCGGGGCACGAGCACGTTCGATGGCCTGTCGCTTGCCTGGGCCGTGGCGCGCCACATCGCCACCCGCCTCAAGGCCTTCACGCTGTTCGCGACTCACTACTTCGAGCTGACCACACTGGCCAACGAGGTCGAGGGTTGCGCTAACGTGCACCTGGATGCCACCGAGCATGGCGACGGCATCGTCTTCCTGCACTCCGTGAAGGAAGGTCCCGCCAACCGCAGTTATGGCCTCCAGGTCGCTCAGCTGGCGGGCGTCCCGCATGAAGTCATTGCCCAGGCGCGCCGCTATCTCGAAGCGCTGGAATCCGAGCGCGATCGGCACGGGGGTCGAAACGACGGCCCGCGGTCGGCCCAGGTGGAACTCCCTCTCGAGCCGCCCGCTCGCGCCGTGCCGGATGCCGTTTGCAAGGCGTTGGAGGCGGTTGATCCCGACGAGCTGTCACCCAAGGCGGCTCTCGAGACGTTGTACAGGCTCCGCAAACTGCTCGCGGATCATTCCTGAGATTGCTTCGGGAGCTAGCGCAAAGAGAATCGGCCGTCGCGCAAGAATGCGCCGGTGGCACGGGCCACCTGCGCGGAGACCAGCATTCCCAGATGGCTCACGGGCAGAGTGATGTGGTCCGTGGCACCCGGCAGCTGTGTCTCGCTGACGCCAATGGTGCCGTCGCAGTCCTCGTCGAACCGGGCCAGCAGCTGACCAAAGCCCAGCGGCTGCGTGCCGGCGATGATTCCGAGGGGACGGTCCGAGTGCCAGCGCCGTTGGCGTGGCTGCAGCAGCTCGTCGGCGACGGATTTCCCCATGAGCGAGGCCACGAGCCGGATGTGGCCGGCCTCCACCGCGGCCCGGCTGGCCACTGCCGGTGTGCCGAGAAACACGACTCGCCCCGGCGGCTGTTGCGGGAAGCGCTCGAGGAACCGATAGATCACGAGCCCGCCGAGGCTGTGCCCGATGAAATGCAGGCGCGTCGCGCGCAGCTGGCTGACGAATCCCTCCAGGCCGGTGGTGATCTCCGTCATGGCAGCCGCGGCGGCGGCATACCGGAAGGCGTGCACCTCGAGCCCGAACTCCCGCGAGAGGCGGCGGCGCAGCAGCAGCGACTCGCCGCCGGACATCCACAGGCCGTGAACGTAAACTACCGCTTCCCCCATGGCGCTCGACAATCCCGCTCCTGCCGGGAACACTCTACGGAGGCCGACATTACCAAGAAATGGCGCTGCACAGCATGGCGCCGGCTTGCAAGTGAGCACTAGGTCCGGCGGCCGCGAGCGCCGGCGGGCATCCACTCGATGGAGAGGGCTGTTGCGAATCGTGGCTGTCATGCGCCGGGCCCGGTCGGCCGTTGTAGTCCTGACTGCCCTCGCCCTCCTGGGCACCCTGCCGGTGTACGGCGCCGATCCGCAGTCCTACAAGGTCGATATGGCCTCCTCCGGCGACAGCAACCTCAATTCCACCCTCAAGGCGACATCGGAGCTGATCTCGCTGCGCACCTCCGCTCCTGTCGGACCGTATGGTCTCATCGGGCGGGCGCGCGGAGATCTCGATCGGCTCAAGACGGTGTTGGAGAGCTTTGGTTATTACCAGAGCTATGTCGCCATCACGATCGACGGACTGCCGCTCGATGACCCGGGGCTCGGCGAGGAGCTGACGGCGCGCCCCAAGGACAGCGACGCCCGCGTCAAGGTCACCTTCAGCATCGGACCGATTTATCACCTGAGAAAGATCGACATCGACGGCGAGGTTCCCAAATCGGCGCTGGATGCGCTCGGTCTTTCGAGCGGCGCTCCAGCGGTCGCCGCCGATGTGCTGGCCGCGGGCGACCGCCTCCTGACAGCCTTGCAGGACCAGGGGTATGCCTTCGCCAAGGTCGATACGCCCACTGCCTACGAGGATCCGCCGAATCGGGTTCTGGATGTCCGATTCCCCGTCGTCACCGGAGAGCGCGTCAGGATCGGCGATATCCGTTTGCGAGGCCTGAAGAACATCAAGGAGTCCGTGGTGCGCAAGCGGCTGCTGGTCCACAGTGGCGAGCAGTACGGCGCGACCAAGATCGAGACCGCCCGCAAGGACCTGCTCGGAATGGGAGTGTTTTCATCCGTGAGTGTCCGGGTCGCCGCCAAGGCCGATGAGGAAGGCCGCGTTCCGATCACCTTTCAGCTCCGCGAGCGCCTGGAACACACGGTCGCCGTCAACGCCGCCTATTCGAGCGATCTGGGCGGCAGCACGGGTGTTACCTGGTCCGACCGCAACATCTCCGGCGGCGGCGACTCGCTGACACTCGCTGCGTCGGCGCTGAATCTGGGCGGCGGGACCGCGAGCAACGGAATCGGCTACGACACCAGCGCGAAGTACCTGATTCCCGATTTCCACCGCCGCGACCAGTCGCTGCAGGTCTCCATCGAGGCTCTGAGCCAGAACCTCGTGGCCTACGACCAGAAGGCCCTGACCACCGGGGTCGCCTTCAATCGCAAGCTGTCGGACATCTGGACCGCGAGCGTCGGCTTCAACGTGGAGCGTGAGCGCATCATTCAGCAGGAGTGCCCGGCGCTGCCCGCACCGGACGATCTCGCGAACTTCAGCCAGTACTGCAACCCTGCCTCCAACGGCGTGTGCGAGCTGGTGCCGCTGACACCCCTTCAACCCGGCGGCCCGCATTTCACGCCGCCGCAGTGTGTCTCGCAGACCTTCCATTACACCTTGCTGTCGCTGCCCATCAGTGCCACCTACAACACCACCGGCCTGAGCTCTCCTCTGGAAGATGCGATCAAGGGATTCCGGATCACGCTCACCGTGACGCCGACGTTCTCGATCGGCCATCCCAACGCCCGATTCCTCATCACTCAGGGCAGCATCTCCACGTATCTCGACCTGGAGAAGCTCGGCCTCAACAAGGCCCCGGGCCGCAGCGTGGTGGCGATGCGGGCCTACGCGGGTGTCGCGGGGGGCGCCAGCGAGTTCAGCCTCCCGCCCGACCAGCGTTTCTACGCCGGCGGCAGCGGTACCATCCGCGGGTACCGCTATCAGTCCGTCGGGCCGCTGTTTCCGGATGGCAATCCGGTAGGCGGAACCGCGATCCAGGCTGGCAGTGTCGAGTACCGACAGCGCATAGGCACGAGCTTTGGTACTGCGGTATTCGTGGACGCGGGTCAGGTCAGCCGAAACCTCAACATTTTGAACTCCACGATGCGGTTCGGGACCGGCGTGGGCGTGCGGTACTACACGCCGATCGGACCCATCCGTCTGGACGTGGCCGTGCCGATCAACAAGCGGCCGAGGACCCCGACCTTCGAGGGCGATGACTCCTTCGAGGTCTACATCGGGCTGGGGCAGGCCTTCTGATGCGCCGGGCCTTGAAAATCTCGGCGTGGACCCTGGGCGGTCTGCTGGTCTTCGTGCTGCTGTGCGTTGGCGCACTCCTCATCATCGGCAATACCGACAGCGGCCGGGCGCTCATCGTGCGCCTGACGCCGCAGCTCACGAAGGGACAGGTGCAGCTCTCGGGCATCCACGGCACCTTTCCCGCCGCTCTGGACCTCGACAGGCTGCAGCTCAGCGACGAGCGCGGGCGGTGGCTGTGGGCGCAGCGCATCTCTCTGCGATGGTCTCCGATGGCCCTGTTCGCCCGCCATATCCAGATCGACACGCTGCACGTGGGCCGCCTTAACATCGAGCGCGCCCCCGTACCGAGCAAGCCCCCGAAGCCCAGCACCCAACCCTCCGTTCCACACTCCGACCTCGCGCACCTGTCGATCGACACCCTCGAGCTCGGACCGGCTCTGGCCGGCACCGCAGTCTCACTGGTCGTGCAGGGAAGCGCCCACGTGCGCTCTCTCGAGGATGCCCGGGCCCATGTGGTCGCGCAGCGCACGGGGGGATTCGGGCACTACGAGGTCGAGCTGCAATTCGATCCGAGTCGGATGGATGCCTCCATCCAGCTCAGAGAGCCGGCGCATGGTCCACTGGAGAACATTCTCAAGCTGCCGGGCCTCGGCGAGCTCTCGGTCGTGGCCAGCATGAGCGGACCGCGCAGCGCGGAAACCATTCAGCTCTCGCTGGCGGCGGGCTCCTTGAAGGGAAGCCTGCAGGGCAGCGCCAACCTGACGGACACCTCGGCAGACCTGCAGTATTCACTGAACGCGCCGGCGATGTCGCCGTACGCGGGACTCTCCTGGGAAAGTGTGCAACTGCAGGGCCGATGGCACGGCACGATCAAGGCGCCGACCGCGGACGGCCAGTTGAGGGCAACGCGGATCCAGACGCCGGGAGGCGCTGCGATTGCCGCCTTGAGCGCCGATCTGCGCGCGAATGCGGGCCTCCTCACCGTCAAGGCGGTCGCCGACGGCCTGCTCATTCCCGGCAACCAACCGAAGCTCTTCCAGGATTCCCCGCTGACAGTTGATGCAGCGCTGCACCTGGACGACAGCAAGCGACCGCTCGAGCTCACTGCCTCGCATCGGCTTTTCAACCTGAAGGCGAACCTCATTACCGCCGGACAGCAGAGCGGCGAGTTGAATCTGCGCCTGCCCGATGTCACTCCTTTCGCAGCGTTCGCCGGACAGAAAGTGGGTGGCAGCGCGACCCTCAAGGCGCAGGTCACGCGCAGCACCGCCGCCACGCACCTGACCGCGGAGGCGCAGGGCGCGTTCGATGGTGGCGCAGCCAGTTGGGCCAACCTGCTCCGCGGCGGGACGACGCGCCTGCAGCTGGGTGGCGAGATGAGCGAGGAGAAGATCGCCATCGAAAAGCTGCAGCTGACCGGCCCTGCGCTGTCGGTGACGGGCAGCGGCTCGGTCGCCCGCAACGCCGCGCAGGATCTGGACTTGCGCCTCGATGTCAGTCTGCCCGATCTGGCAAGGCTGTCGCCGTCGATGAAGGGAAACCTGCGCGCCTCGGGAAAGGTCTCGGGACCGAGTCAGTCGCTCACCGTCTCATCGGATCTGACGTCGACGCTGTCCGTGCATGGCTCCCCGCCCGGCACGGTGTCGGCAGCCGTCCATGCGGAGGGGCTGCCAAAGACACCCAAGGGCACGGTCGAAGCCCATGGCGACCTGGACGGCGCGCCACTCGTACTCAACGTCTCGGTCGAGCAGACCAGAGCCAACGGGACCCACGTGCTCATCCACCATGCCGACTGGAAGAGCGCTCACCTCGAAGGCGAGCTGGCCAGTGGGGCGGACCTGAAGCAGGCGAGCGGCAACGTGCGCCTGCGCATGGGCCGGTTGGCCGATGTGGATCGCATCCTCGGCAGCTCGCTGCAGGGAAGCGTGGCGGGCAATCTCACGGTGACGCCGGCCGCGGCACAATCCCGGGCGCAATTGCAGTTGGAGGTACACGACCTGCAAAGCGGAGGGATCACCACGAACGCGCAACTCCATGCGGAGGGCACGCTCGATGCGCTGAATCTCAAGCTCGGTGTCCAGTCCCCGGCGGTGGTCGGTGAGCCGGTCGGGGTCAATTCAACCGCGCTTCTCAACATGAGCGCGCATACTTTGCAGCTCGAGACGCTGGAGGGCTCGTATCACGGACAGACGCTGAAGCTGCTGTCGCCCGCCAGAATCTCTTTCGCAGATGGACTCGCGATCGATGGCCTGAAGCTGGGGGCACAGGAGGCGACTCTCGCTCTCGATGGCCGCCTCTCGCCGGTCCTCGATGCACACGCCTCGCTGCGCCAGGTGCGACCCGCGCTGGTCAACGCCTTCGTGCCGAAGCTCCTGGCCAGCGGCAACATCCAGGCCGACGCGCAGGTGCAGGGCAGCTTCACCGCCCCGACCGGCAATGTGAGTCTGGACGCCACCGGTCTGCGTGCAGCCAACGACGCTGCGCGCGGCTTGCCGGCAACGGACGTACATGCGCAGGCGCGACTGAAGGGCAACAACTCCGACGTGGATGTGAAGATGACAGCGGGGAACGCCTCTCAACTGGAGCTCGCCGGCCGTGCGCCGCTCGCCGCCGACGGCGACCTGGACCTGAAGCTGACAGGCAACCTGGATGTGGGCCTGCTGAACCCGATCCTGGAGGCGCGCGGTCGTCACATCCAGGGCAGGCTCGCCGTGAACACGACAGTCACCGGGGCCAGCGCCTCACCCGAGATCGGGGGTACCGTTCAAATCGAGAAGGCCAGCCTGCGCGACTACACTCAGGGCACGAACCTGTCGGACATCAACGGACAGCTCAGCGGCGAGCACGGCACACTGCGCATCGACAAGCTGACAGCGCGCGCGGCCCCCGGAGATATCTCCATAGAAGGCACGATTGGCGCATTGCAGCCCAAGATCCCGGTGGACATCAAGATCACCGCCCACAATGCGCAGCCCATCGCGAATAACATCGTCACCGCCAATATCAACGCGGATTTGACCGTCAAGGGCACCGCGCGTGAGCGGATGGACATTGCGGGCACGGTTCACATCAACCGCGCCGATGTCGAGATTCCGAGCAGCTTCCCTCCCAACGTCGCCGTGCTCGATGTGCGCAGGCCGGGCCAGGCGCCGCCGCCGGTGAACGAGAAGCCGCTGATCATCGGGCTCAGCGTGACCGTGGATGCGCCCAGGCAGATTCTGGTCAAGGGGCGCGGCCTCGATGCCGAGCTGGGTGGAGAGATCCGCGTGCGCGGCACGACCGATGCGCCCACGGTCAATGGAGGATTCGAGCTGCAACGCGGCTTCTTCACGCTCGTCAGCAGCAAGCTGACTTTCTCCAACGGGCGGGTGACCTTCAACGGCGCGGGACTCAGGAACCGGATCGATCCGACGCTGGATTTCACGGCCCAAACACAGGTCACGGATGCCACCGTGACCGTCAAGATCACCGGACTGGCGGACGCTCCCAAGATCGAGCTCAGCAGCACGCCCGATCTGCCGCAGGATGAGATCCTCGCCCGCGTACTGTTCGGCGTACCGGCGGCCCAGCTGACCGCACTCCAGGTGGTGCAGATCGGCGCGGCGCTGGCCACGCTGAGCGGCGGAGGTGGCAGCGGGGGCTTCAACCCGGTCGCCAAGGTGCAGAAGGCGCTCGGGCTCGACCGGCTGTCGGTCGCCGGCGGCTCGAGCAGCAACGGGCCGCCCGGCACGCAACAGAACAACGGCGCCAGCATCGAGGCGGGCCGCTACGTATCCAGTCGCGTGTTCGTCGCGGTCAAGGAGTCCACGACCGGGCAGAGCCAGCTCGCCGTGGACGTGGACCTGACCAAGCACATCAAGCTGCAGACACGGCTGGGCAACGGAGCCGCCGCGCAGGGAACTACTCCGCAGAACGATCCGGGCAGCAGCGTGGGACTGGCGTACCAGATCGAGTACTGAACAGAATCAGGCCGGGTGCGTGAGATGCGTGTGGGGGAAGTCCCCTTGCGCCTGAGCTCTTTTCCAGGGGACGACCCCACACGCATCTCGCGCGCCCGGCCCCGCTATTGCGCAGGTGGCGGAGTACGCACCCTGATGTGTAGCTCTCTGAGTTGCGCCTCGCTCACTTCCGTGGGCGCCTCCGTCATCGGATCGGCCGCGGTCTGCGTCTTGGGGAAAGCGATCACCTCACGGATACTGTCGGCGCCCGCCATCTGCATGGCCAGGCGGTCCAGGCCGAAGGCGATGCCGCCGTGGGGCGGGGCTCCATACTTGAGCGCATCCAGCAGGAATCCGAACTTGCGCTGCGCTTCCTCCGGATCGATGCCCAGCAGATCAAACACGGTGGACTGCATCTCCTGCCGGTGGATACGCACCGATCCGCCACCGATCTCCGAGCCGTTGAGCACCATGTCGTAGGCTTTCGCGAGTGCCCCCTCGGGATTGGCGCGCAGCGCGGCCGCATCGTCGTTTTTCGGCGAGGTGAAAGGATGATGCATGGCCACCCACCGTCGCTCGTCCGCATCCCACTCGAACATCGGAAAGTCCACGACCCACAGCGGCTGCCAGCCCGGGGTCACGAGCTTCAGATCCTGCCCGACCTTCAGCCGCAGGGCGCCCAGCGCATCATTCACCACCTTCGAGGTGTCCGCCCCGAAGAAGACCAGGTCACCGTCCTGGGCGCCGGTGCGCTCCAGGATGCCGGCGACCGCGCCATCGTTGAGAAACTTCACGATCGGCGATTGCAGACCCTCGCGGCCCTTTGCCCGCTCATTCACCTTGATGTAGGCAAGGCCCTTGGCCCCGTAGCGTCCGACATACGCCGTGTATTCGTCGATCTGCGAGCGCGGCAGAGCGCCGGCGCCCGGGACCCGCAAGGCGGCCACCCGGCCGCGAGGATCCTTCGCAGGTCCCGCAAACACCTTGAAGTCGCAGTCACGCACCAGATCGGCAACGTCCACGAGCTCGAGCGCAATGCGCAGGTCGGGCTTGTCCGACCCATACCGCCGCATGGCTTCCGCGAACGTCATTCGCGGCAGCGGATCGGGCAGCGAGACGTTCAGCACCTCCTTGAAGAACTGCCTCACGAGCCCTTCCATCAGCCCCATGATCGCATCCTGCGTCAGGAAGGAGGTCTCGACATCGAGCTGCGTGAACTCGGGCTGGCGGTCCGCGCGCAGGTCCTCGTCGCGGAAGCACCGCACGATCTGGTAGTACCGGTCGAACCCCGAGATCATCAGCAGCTGCTTGAAAATCTGTGGCGACTGCGGGAGGGCGAAGAACTTGCCGGGATGCGTGCGGCTGGGCACGAGGTAGTCGCGTGCACCCTCGGGTGTCGCCTTGGTCAGCATCGGAGTCTCGAGATCGATGAACCCGTGATCATCGAGGTAGCGGCGCATGGCGCGCGTGATCCGGTGGCGCAGGCGCAGCCGCTGACTCATCTCTTCGCGCCGCAGATCGAGATACCGGTAGCGCAGACGCACTTCTTCGCTCACCTGCTCATCGAGCTGGAACGGCAGTGGCTCGGAGCGGTTGAGCAGCTCGAGAGACTTCGCCAGCAGCTCGACCCGGCCGGAGGCGAGATGCGCGTTGACCGTGCCCGCGGGCCGCTCCCGCACGCGCCCACGCACCTCGATGACGAACTCGTTGCGCAGCCGCTCGGCTTCCCGGAAGACCTCCGGGGCATCCGGATCGAACACGATCTGCAGCAGGCCCTCGCGATCGCGCAGATCGACGAAAATGACTCCGCCATGGTCGCGGCGGCGGTGCACCCAGCCGGCGACCGTGACCTCCTGCCCGATCAGCTTTTCATCGACCTGTCCGCAGTAATGTGAGCGCATAAGGCGCGCGATACTACGGAGCGCCCGCTACCCCCGCAACCGGCTCGATCGCGGGCTTGGCCGCAGGCGCCGGCGGTACCACGACGCCGCAGGTGATGATCATCTTCATCGCGGCATCGACGCTCATCTCCAGCTCGACGATCTGACGACGCGGCACGATCACCAGAAATCCCGCAGTGGCATTGAGCGCATTGGAGATGTACACGCAGGCATGGGGTTCGCCAGTCCGGGTGCTCACCTCCGGGACGTCCTCCGCAGTCATGAACCCCAGGCTCCACATGCCGAGCCGCGGGTATTCCACCATCACGACCTTCCGGAAGGAGCTCGATTGGGAAAAGACGCTCTCCGCGAAGCTTTTGACCCCACTGTAGACGCTGCGCACGACGGGAATCCGGTGCAGCAGCTCCTCCCAGTAGGAAACCAGCTGACGGCCGATCAGATTCGTCACCAGCAGGCCGGTCGCCAGCACGACGGCGAAAGCGAACACCGCCCCGAGACCCGGCAACGCAAAGCCCACCAGTTGCTGCGGCCGGTAGGCGGGCGGCAGCAGCAGCAGCGTGCGATCCATGAGACCGATGATGAAGGTCACGACCCAGATGGTGGCCAGAATCGGCAGCCAGACGAGGATCCCGGCGACCAGGTACCGCCGCAGACCTCTTCGCTTCGGGGGACTGGCCAACGCTCAGCCCTTCCTTACCTTCGGGTCTTCTTGCGCGCGGACCGGGCCTTTCCCTTGGCTCGAGCGGCTGCCGACCGCGACGCGGCTGTAGCGGCGCGCCCGGCGGATTTGACGCTTGCCTTACGCGCGGTTGGCCGGGATCGGCCGCCGCCGGACTCCGCGCTCGCCGCAGCCGGCTTCGCCTCGCCACTCGCAGCGCCAGCGCCGGCCTTGGTCTCACCCTTGGCTCCCTCCTTCGCATCCTTCTTCTCCGCGGCACCCTCTGCCTTGGGCGTCTCGGAACGGGCCGCCTCTTCCTTCTCGGCGCCGGCCAGGTTGCGCTTGCTCTCCTTGTCCGACTTGAAGTCGGTCTCGTACCAGCCCGCCCCCTTCAGGCGGAACACCGGCGCGGAGACCAGCTTTTTCAGCGCTTTGCGGCCGCAGGACGGGCACTTCGTCAGGGGCGCATCGCTGATCTTCTGCATGACCTCGGTGTAGAACTTGCAGCTCGAGCACTCGTATTCGTAGAACGGCATGACAGTCGCTATCGCTTCCGGCGTGGTGACAAAGCAGCGGCGATTATAGGGTGTCAGCCCTTCTCGAACACCAACTCCCCGCGCCGCGCCGAGACGCGGATGCGGTCGCCGGGGCTGAAGGCGCCCTGCAGAATCCGCTGCGCGAGCGGATTCTCGATCTGCTGCTGGATGGCCCGCTTCAGGGGTCGGGCGCCGTAGACCGGGTCGAACCCGGCCTCGCCGAGCAGGTCCCGCGCCGAGTCATCGAGCGTCAGGTCCATGTTGCGCTCCTGCAGCCGCTTGCGCAGGTAGGTGAGCTGAATGTCAACGATCGAGCGGATTTGCGCCGTGCCCAGCGGGTGAAAGACGACGATGTCATCGATCCGGTTGATGAACTCGGGCCGGAAGCTCTGCTGCACGATCTCCATGACCGCCGTCTTCATGCGCGCGTAGTTCTTTTCGCCCGCGTACTCCTGGATGACCTGCGAGCCGAGGTTGGAAGTCATGATGATGACGGTGTTGCGGAAGTCCACGGTACGCCCCTGCCCGTCGGTCAGCCGCCCGTCATCCAACACCTGCAGCAGGACGTTGAACACATCCTGGTGGGCCTTCTCCACCTCATCCAGCAGGATCACCGAGTAGGGCCGGCGCCGCACCGCCTCGGTGAGATAGCCGCCCTCTTCGTACCCAACGTAGCCGGGAGGGGCGCCAATCAGCCGCGATACCGAGTGCTTCTCCATGAACTCGGACATGTCCACCCGGATCAACGCCTCTTCGGTGTCGAACAGGAATTCCGCGAGCGCCTTGCACAGCTCGGTCTTGCCGACGCCGGTGGGCCCGAGGAACAGGAACGAGCCGTTCGGCCGGCGCGCATCCGACAGGCCGGCGCGCGTGCGACGGATGGCGTTGGCGACGATCCGCAGCGCCTCCTCCTGGCCGACGACCCGGCGCGACAGCGCCTCCTCCATGCGCAGCAGCTTCTCCTTCTCGCCCTCGAGCATCTTCGAGACCGGAATACCGGTCCACTTGGAGACCACCTCGGCGATCTCCTCTTCGGTCACCCGGTTGCGCACGAGTTGCGGCGCCTTGCTCTCGGCGTCCACGGCCAGTTGCAGCCGTTTCTCCAGCTCGGGAATCCGGCCGTACTGCAGCTCGGCCATGCGCTGCAGATCCCCGGCGCGCCGCGCAGCCTCGAGCTCGCCTCTGACCCGGTCGAGGTCGGCGCGCACCTGTGCAGCTCCCTGCAGGGCGGCCTTCTCCGACTTCCAGACCTCTTCGAGGTCCGCGTATTCCTTCTCGTAGCCGCTGAGAGCGTCCTGAAGCGTGGCCAGACGTTTGCGGGACGCATCGTCCTGCTCCTTCTTCAACGCCTCGCGCTCCACCTTGAGCTGGATGATCCGCCGCTCGAGCCGATCCAGCGCCTCGGGCTTGGAGTCGATCTCCATGCGGATGCGCGAAGCGGCCTCATCGATCAGGTCGATCGCCTTGTCCGGGAGCTGCCGATCGGCGATGTAGCGATGCGACAGCGTGGCGGCGGCGACGATCGCCGGGTCGGTGATGTCAACTCGATGATGAACCTCGTAGCGCTCCTGCAAGCCGCGCAGGATCGCGATGGTGTCCTCCACCGAAGGCTCATCGACCAGCACTTTCTGGAAGCGACGCTCGAGAGCCGCATCTTTCTCGATGTACTTGCGGTACTCGTCGAGCGTCGTCGCGCCCACGCAGTGGAGCTCGCCGCGCGCGAGGGCCGGCTTGAGCATGTTGCCGGCGTCCATGGCGCCCTCGGCCTTGCCCGCTCCCACCATCGTGTGCAGCTCGTCGATGAACAGGATGATCTGCCCGGCCTGCTTGGAGAGATCGTTCAGGACGGCCTTGAGGCGCTCCTCGAACTCGCCACGGAACTTCGCTCCCGCGATCAGCGCGCCCATGTCGAGCGCCAGAATGCGCTTGTTCTTCAGCCCTTCGGGGACCTCGCCGTTGATGATCCGCTGCGCCAGCCCTTCGACGATCGCGGTCTTGCCGACGCCGGGCTCGCCGATCAGCACGGGGTTGTTCTTGGTCCGACGCTGCAGGACCTGGATCGTGCGCCGGATCTCATCGTCCCGGCCGATGACCGGGTCGAGCTTGCCGGAGCTCGCACGCGCAGTCAGATCGATCGTGTACTTCTCGAGGGCCTGCCGGCTCTCCTCCGCGTTCGGATCGTTCACCTTTTCCCCACCCCGCACCTCGTCGATGGCCTTCTCGATGGCCCCGCGGACGCCGCCCGCATCCTTCAGCACACGAGCGAGGGTGCGGTCCTCGAAGGCGGCGAGAATGAACAGCTCGCTGGAGATGAACTGGTCGCCGCGCTGCTGCGCCAGCTTGTCGGTGAGGTTGAGCAGCCGGTTCAGCTCGTTCGAGATATGAACCTCGCCCGGCGTGCCCTCGACCCGCGGCAGCCGGTCCAGCACCGCCTGCAGCTCCGAGCGCAGCCGGTTGGTGTCCATCCCCGCCTTCATCAGCAGCGGCCGGACTCCCCCGCCCTGGCTGTCCAGCATCGCGAGGAGCACATGCGCAGGCTCCAGGAACTGATGGTCCCGGCCCACGGCAAGCGACTGCGCATCGGCGAGCGCCTGCTGAAAGCGGCTGGTGAGTTTGTCGGTACGCATCGGAGAAGACCTTCGCAAAAGGCTGCCCGGCTCACCCGGTATGGGGCCAATCCCCAATCGGTTCAAGACGCTACGAGCGCCAGAGTACCCCCTTCAGTGAGCCAGCGACTGCGCCCAGGCGATCACCCCGACACCCAGGCCCATGAGGGCGATCTGCCCGAGACTGGTGACAGGGTCCACCCGCCGGTGCAGCCCAGGGATCAGCCCGGCAGCGGCGATGTACAGGAAGCCAGCGGCCGCGAGCGCAAGGGCATACGGCAGCGCGCCCATCGCCCGCTGCAAACCGAACCACGCGACGATGCCGCCCACCACGGATCCCAGGCCCGTGGCCATGTTCAGCAACAGGGCCCGCCGGCGCGAGAGGCCGGTCTGCACCAGGATGGCGAAGTCGCCCACCCGATGCGGAATCTCATGAGCGGCCACGGCGAACGTGGTGACGAACCCCAGGGGGACATTGGTCAGGAAGGCCGCGGCGATCAGGATCCCGTCGAGCGCGTTGTGGATGCTGTCGCCGACCAGCACGAGCACTCCTGCCGCGCCGACGTGCGAGTGGCCATGGCTGCCATGCCGATCGCCGGCGGCCGAGTGCCCGGCCTCCTCGTCGTCATGCGAATGCGCATGCCTCCAGAGCACGACCTTCTCGATGAGGAAGAACACCCCGAAGCCGGCCACCAGCGCAAGACCGATTCCCCGGGCCCCGCCGCTGCCGACGCTCTCGATGGCCTCCGGAAGCAGGGCCAGCAATGCCGCCCCGAGCAGTGCCCCCGTGGCGAAGCTGATGAAATGCGGCAGCATCCGCTGGCCCGTACGCTCGGGCACGAGCAGGAACAGGCCCGCGAAGGCCGCGCTGGCTATGCCCCCCAGGGCGGTGAACAGCACGATCAACCCGAGAAGGCTCATGCGCGAGCTTCCTCGATCCAGATCAAAGCGGCCATGCGCCCGCAAACACCATCGCGCCGGTACGAGAAGAACCGGCCGCGGTCCCCGTAGGTTGACCATCCTCCCCCGTATACCTCGGAGAGGCCGAGCGCTGCCAGCCTCCGCCGCGCCAGCGCGTACAGATCGCATTGCCATCTGCCACGCGAGTTGGCGACGAAGGCGGCGCCCGAGTCAGGGTCCGCGGTGAGAAACTCAGCGCGCACCTCCTCTCCAACCTCGAAGTGGTCCGGTCCGATTGCGGGGCCCAGCCATGCCAGGAGGCGTGGGCCTTGCACGCCCAGCTTGCGGACGGTGGATTCCAACACACCGGCACAAAGACCTCGCCAGCCTGCGTGCGCGGCCCCCACGACCGATCCTTCGCGGTTGGTGAACAACACGGGCATGCAGTCCGCGACTTGAATGGCACAGACCGCTCCGCTGCCGCGGGCGACCGCTGCATCCGCCTCCAGAAAGCGCACCGCCTCTGCCTCGGGCAGGCGCGCCGCGCCGGCTACCGTCAAGTCCAACACGTTGGTACCGTGTGTCTGGGTCAACCATGCGGGCTCACGCGGCAGCCGCAGCAGATCGCGCACTCGGCGTCGGTTCTCGACCACGGCCTTGTCATCATCTCCGACACGGGAGCCGAGATTGAGCGAGTCATACGGCGGCCGGCTCACGCCTCCCGCCCGCAGAGTGAAAGCCGCCCGCACGCATGCCGGGGCTGGCCAGTCAGGCGTGAGAGTCATGGCGCTCACTGCAGTCGGCCCCCGGCTGCCGCGCGATCCAACTCCATCGCCTCGCACAGGCGGGCCATGTCCGCCGGCAGGGGTGCCTCCCAGCTCATCTCACGGCCCGACACCGGATGAGTCAGCGCGAGCCGTGCGGCGTGCAGGGCCTGGCGCTTGAAGGCGTTGAGGTGGGCCAGGAGCCCTGCGCTGCTGCCTGCTGGGATGCGCCGTCTCCCGCCGTACATTGGATCTCCCACCAGGGGATACCCGATGTGCGCAAGGTGCACCCGAATCTGATGTGTCCGCCCGCTCTCGAGCTGCACGCGCACCAGCGTATGCGCACGAAAGCGCTCGAGCACGCGATAGTGAGTGATCGCCGGGCGCCCGTCGCCGCGCACGGCCATTCGGGTGCGCTGAGTGCGGTGACGCCCGATCGGCTCGTCGATGGTCCCCCCGCCCGTCATGACGCCCGTGCAGATTGCAATGTACTGACGCTCGATCTCGCGCTCCGACAGGGCCGACACCAGTGCCGTGTGCGCCTCGGGCGTGCGGGCGACGACGAGCAGCCCACTCGTGTCCTTGTCGAGGCGATGGACGATGCCGGCGCGCGGCACCAGCGCAAGCTTCGCGTCAATGGCCAGCAGGGCGTTCTGCAGCGTGTGATGGGCGTTGCCGGCCCCTGGGTGCACGACGAGCCCCGCGGGCTTGTTGACGACCAGCAGCGCCCGATCTCGAAAAATGACATCGAGCGGTATCGACTCCGGCTCGAGCACCCGCTCCGGCTCGATGCGGGCCTCGATCCACACCTGTTCCCCGCCCAGCAGCCGGTCCTTGCCACGCAGTCGCCGCCCATCGACCTGCACCGCGCCGGCCTGGATCCACTCCTGGAGCCGGGCCCGGGAATACTGCGGCAACAGCTGCGCCAGGGCTTGATCGAGCCGCAGACCAGCGGACTCGGAGGGCACCTGCAACGAATGGGTACGGAACTCCGGCTCGAAGTCGGCGGTCGGAGTCCGAGGCGGCCGACGGGCGGCGGCCCGGGTCCCGGGGACGTGCCGGGGCCTCTTCATGGGTAACGCGACGGTGCTCGTGCGACCGGCTGTGATCGGGGAGCGGCCCTGCCGGCCAGGCGTGATCGGGCAGCGGCCCGTTCGCCCCGGCCCGACTGGGCGGCGGCGGCGGTTCGCCCGGCCGGGCGCGACCCGACGGTGTGCCCTATACTCACTGGTTTGACGCGGCGCAAAGCCAACGAAAGGCCCTCAATTTGTTCTCCTTCTCCGGACGGTTTGCGCACGCCGCGGCCATCGCGCTCTGTCTGATCCTGTTCACCACGGCCGGCTGCCGCACCAATCGCATTGATAAGACCAAGTCCAGCCCCGAGCTGCTGTACAAGAAGGCGAAGAAGAGCCTCGACAATTACGACTTCCAGACCGCGATCAAAACCTATGAGGCGCTCGCGGCCCGCTTCCCCTTCACCGACCAGGCACGCCAGGCGCGGCTGGATCTGATCTACGCATATTACCGTGCGGGCGAGAACGAGTCGGCCACCGATGCGGCCGATACGTTCATTCGCGAGAACCCGACGCATCCGCGCGTGGACTACGCCTGGTACGTCAAGGGCCTGGTGGACTTCGACAAGCCCCCGAACGCATTCGAGCACCTGTTCCGGGTTGATCTCTCGAAGCGGCCGCCCAGCACCGCGCGCAAGTCGTTCAGCGCCTTCCGCACCGTGGTGGAGCAATACCCGAAGAGCGAGTACGCCCACGACGCCGAGCAGCGGATGATCTATCTGCGCGACCGCCTGGCCAACTACGAGTTACATGTCGCGCAGTACTACATGAAGCGCGGGGCCTACGTCGCCGCCGCGCAGCGCGCCAAGGGTTGTATCGAGCAGTTCGACGGCTCGCCGGCCATTCCCGAGGCCCTGCAGATCATGATCCAGTCGTACGACCGGCTGAATCTCACACCGCTGGCCGAGCAGACGCGCAAGGTCTACGAGCTGAACTACAGCGGCCAGGTACGTCAGGCCCAAGCCGAGATCAAGAAACCCTGGTGGAAAGTGTGGTAGACGGCGCGTTTGCCGGGCGCGTGAGGGGGCTGCCCCCACACATATCTCACGCGCCCGTTGCCGCTTGAGTGAGGATTAGCGTCGGTAGCCGTTCGTAATCGGGTAACGCCAATCGCGTCCGAACGCGCGCCGGCTGACCCGCACGCCCGGGGGCGCCTGGCGCCGCTTGTACTCGTTCCGCTTCACCATATCGAGCACGCGTCCGACTGTGGCGCGCTCGAATCCCCGCGCCTCGATCTCGTCCACCGAGAGGTCTTCCTCGATGAACGCCTCGAGGATCGCATCCAGCACCTCGTAGGGCGGCAGCGAGTCGGAGTCCTTCTGGTCCGGACGCAGCTCGGCCGAGGGGGGCCGGTCGATGACGCGCTGAGGGATGACGCGCCCGAGCGTGTTGCGGTAGGCGGCGAGCCGGTAGACCAGCATCTTGCTGCAGTCCTTGATGGGGGCGAAGCCTCCGGCCATGTCACCGTAGAGTGTCGCGTATCCAACCGCCATCTCGCTCTTGTTGCCCGTAGTGAGCAGCATGCGGCCGGTCTTGTTGGAAATGCCCATGAGCAGCAGCATCCGGCAGCGGGACTGGATGTTCTCCTCCGTGGCATCGGGCGCCCGGCCCGCGAACTCCTCCTTCAGGGTGGCCAGCGTGGCCTCGAACATGCTCTCGATGGACAGCAGGCTGTATTTCACGCTCAGCATGCGCGCCTGCTGCTGGGCATCCTCCAGGCTCATCGCAGAGGTGTACCTCGAGGGCATCATCACCGCGTGCACTCGCTCGGCGCCCAGGGCGTCCACCGCGATCGCGAGTGTCAGAGCCGAATCCACTCCACCCGACAACCCCATCGCAACACCGGGAAACCCGTGCTTGCTGACGTAGTCGCGTACGCCGAGGACGAGCGCGGCATAAACACTCGCCTCATCGCTCAACTCCGGCTCGACGTACCCCGGCTGCGGGACGATCTTTCCGCCAGGCCCCACTGCGAAATCCGCAAAGTAGATGCCCTGCGTGAAGGCTGGCGCCCGCATCACCACTTCACCCTGGGCATTCATCACGAACGAGTTGCCGTCGAAGACGAGCTCGTCCTGGCCACCGACCATGTTCACATAGGCAAGTGGCAGACCGACGTCCAGCACGCGGGCCCGCGCCACCATCTCGCGCTCGCGCTGCTTGTGAATCTCATAAGGTGAGGCGTTGATCACGACCAGCAGCTGCGCGCCGTCGGCCCGGGCAAGCTGCACGGCCTCCGGAGTCCAGATGTCCTCGCAGACCAGCAGGCCCGTGCGGACGCCGTGAGTGGCGAGAACCGTGGGCTGGGCTCCCGGGTGGAAGTAGCGCTTCTCGTCAAAGACCTTGTAGTTCGGCAGCTCCGCCTTGCGGTGAATCGCCGCGACCGCGCCGGCGTGGATCAGCGCAGCGGAGTTGTAGATCGCAGCGCCGGCGTATTCCGGAAACCCGACCATGACGGCAGGCTCCTGCACCTCCTGCCGCAGCCTCTCCAGACCCGCCTCGATCTGGCGGCGAAACCCGCGGTGAAAGAGCAGATCCTCCGGCGGATAGCCCGAGAGCGTGAGCTCGGGATACAGCACTAGATCAGCCTGGTGCTCAGTCCGCGCGCGGCGCGCCGAATCGATTACGCGCGTCGCATTTCCCTGCACGTCGCCGACCAGCATGTCGAGCTGGGCGAGCGCGATCCGGAAGGGCTTGCTCATGGCCGTAGGCCGTCAGCCGCTCCTGCGCGAGCGTCGGGCGGAACGCGTGGATCGCTTGGCGGCTGCGCTACGTCGGCTCGCTTTGGCATGAGACCGGGTTTTAGGTGACCTGGCAGAACGCCCGGATCCAGCGGGCCCGCGCACGGCTTTGCTCGCCCGCTTCGCGTGGGTCACGGCAGCGGCGCGCTTTGCGTGGGTCACGGCGCCGGGGCGCTTTGCGCTGCCGCGCGACTTGGACGTGGATTTCTCAGCTCGTCGCCCAACGGCACTAACCAGATGTTTGCGCCGCGAGCCGAGCAACTCGTTCATGGCCTTGCCCAGATCCGCCGGTGACTTCACTGTGCGGACCCCGGCCGATTCGAACGCGGCATATTTATCGGCCGCAGTGCCTTTGCCGCCGGCCACTATGGCGCCCGCGTGTCCCATTCGTTTGCCGGGGGGAGCCGTCACTCCGGCGATGTAGGCCACGACTGGCTTCGAGACATACTGGCGTATGAACGCCGCCGCGGCTTCCTCATCACTGCCACCGATCTCGCCCACCAGGATGATGCCCTCGGTGCCCGGATCGCGCTCGAACAACTCCAGAACGTCGATGAAGTTCATGCCCCGCACCGGATCGCCTCCGATCCCGACACAGGTGCTCTGCCCAAGCCCGATGTGGGTGGTCTGGAATACCGCTTCGTACGTCAGCGTGCCCGAGCGGGAGACGATTCCGACCGCCCCTTTCTTGTGAATGAATCCCGGCATGATGCCGATCTTGCATTCCGCGGGCGTGATGACGCCCGGACAGTTGGGCCCGACAAGACGGGTGCCCGAGCCCGCGAGCACGGCCTTGACACGCACCATGTCATTTACGGGCAAACCCTCGGTGATGCAGACGACGAGCTCGATGCCCGCATCGCTTGCTTCGAGGATGGAGTCGGCTGCGCCGGCCGCGGGCACATAGATCACGCTTGCGGTAGCGCCAGTCTGCCGCACTGCATCCTGCACCGTATCGAAGACCGGGAGGCCGAGGTGCCTCTGGCCTCCGCGCCCCGGGGTGACACCACCGACGAGTTTGGTCCCGTAGGCGAGGGCCTGCTCCGAGTGAAAGGTACCCTGCTTGCCCGTGAAACCCTGACAGATGACCCGCGTGTTGCGGTTGATCAGAATGCTCATTCGTGACTCTTCGCCTTCGCTGTGCGCTGGGTGCCGGCCTTTGCCGCCGCCACCACCTTGCGAGCGGCATCGGTAAGGTCAACGGCTGCGGCGATCGTGAGCCCGCTCCTGGCGAGCATCTCCCGTGCTTTGTCGGCATTGGTGCCCTCGAGCCGCACCACCACGGGCACTTTCACGCCGACGTGCTTGACTGCGTTGATCACACCATCGGCGATGAGATCACAACGCACGATGCCGCCGAAGATGTTGACCAGGACGGCGCGCACTTTGGCATTGGACAGGATGAGCTGGAAGGCCGCCGTCACGCGCTCGCTGGTCGCGCCACCGCCGACATCGAGAAAATTGGCCGGCCGGCCGCCGTGAAGCTTGATCAGATCCATGGTCGCCATCGCGAGGCCGGCCCCGTTCACCATGCAGGCGATGTCTCCGTCGAGCGAGACGTAGTTGAGGTCGTGCTCGCTGGCGCGCCGCTCCATGGGATCTTCCTGGCTCGGATCGCGCATCCGGGCAATGTCCGGATGCCTGAAGATCGCATTCGCGTCCGCATTGATCTTGGCATCGAGCGCCAGGAGACTGCCACCCTGGGTGACGATCAGCGGATTGACCTCGACGAGGCTGGCGTCCTTTTCCAGGTACAACCGATACAGCCCCATGCAGATGCTCTGGAACTCGGCGATCTGGGGCCCCTGCAGCCCCAGGCCGAATGCCAGCTGCCGGCACTGGTAGCCCTGTAGCCCCGCGGCGGGGTGCACATTGACCGTCAGAATGCGCTCGGGAGTGCTGGCAGCCACCTTTTCGATATCCATGCCGCCGGCGGCGGAGGCGATCAGGGCAATCCGTCCGCGCTCCCGGTTCAGCGTGAGGGACAGGTAGATCTCCCGCTCGATCTGCGAGCCGGACTCGACGTAGACACGCTCGACCGGCAGGCCCTCCGGACCGGTCTGCTGGGTCACGAGCGGATGTCCGAGCATCGTGGCCGCGGCGGACCGAACCGCCTCCAGGTCCTTGGCCACCTTGACACCGCCCGCCTTGCCACGCCCGCCAGCGTGAACCTGAGCCTTGACCACCCATACCGCACCGCCGAGCTCTTGAGCAGCGGCCGCTGCTTCGGCTGCGCTGGTGGCCACCCGGCCTGTCGGGACGGGGATCCCGTAGGACCGGAAAAGCTCCTTGGCCTGATATTCATGCAGATTCATCGTCTGGCGTCTCCCGCGGTCCGGTGCCGGCCAAGCGCGTTGCCCGGCACGCTGGGGGGCGCCACGGCAGAACGCGGGTCCGGTCTGGGAAAGGTGTCATTTTCGCGAAATCCACCCGCACTGGCCAGCAAAGTGGTGGGCTGCGAAGCACATCGCTTTTCAGGCCCCGCCAAGATGATACAGTCGCGCAGGCCTGACAGGCCCGCCCACAGGGCGCACCGCCGAACGGTCCGGGGTCGCATGAGTCAGAATAACCAGTCATCGGTGCCGCGCGCGCCGGTCTAGTCCTGGCGCTTTCCAGCATGCCCGCGACCGCGGCCACCGTTCCCTCGGCCAGCGCGCCCAGCGACCTCGCCTGGCGTGTCATCGGGCTGCTGAACCTCTATCGGGTCATGGTCCCGCTGGTGCTGATCGCCGTGGAGAGGTTCGCCGGTCCGCAGTGGGCCCTCGTGACGAGCCGCCCGCGCCTGCTGCTCTCCGCCTGTATTGCCTACTTCACCGCGGCCGTGCTGCTGATCATCGCGCGCCGGCTGGAATGGTCGAGCCTGCGAATCGTCACCCTGGTGAACTCGAGCGTCGATGCGGCCGCCATCTCGCTGATCCTCTACGCCAGCGGCGGAGTGGCCAGCGGCCTGGGAATTCTGCTGGTCCTGCCGGTGGGCGCCATGGCGGTCCTGTCCTCGCATCGGGACGCGTTGCTGATAGCGGCTGTCGCCGCGATTGCAGTGCTCGTCCAGCAGATCCTGGTCGACCTTCAGGAAGGCGCAGCCTCGACCGACTACACCACCGCGGGAGTGCTCGGGGCGGTGCTCTTCATATTCGCCCTCTCGGCATGGCCGATCGCAAATCGCCTGAGGGAGAGCGAGGCGCTGGTGAGGCGCAAGGATCTGGACCTGGCCAATCTTGCACAGCTCTCGCAGTACATCGTGCAGCACCTGCGCGAGAGCATTCTGGTCATCGACACGCAGGAGCGCATCCGGCTCATCAATGAGTCGGCGGCCCAGATCCTGGGGGATCGTCATGCCTACCCCGAGGCCCTGGTCGGTGAGGCCTCGCCCCGCCTGCTCTATCTGCTCGAGACCTGGCGTCAGAACGGGGGGCAGACAGGACAGTTCCCTCCGCCGGAGCAGACGTTCGTGGCGGCAGACGGGGCGCGCATCATTCGCGCGCATTTCGCTCCATTGGGCAGCACCACGCCGGCACCCGTTCTGGTGTTCCTGGAAGATACCAGCCTGCTGGCGGAGAAGGTGCAGCAGTCCAAGCTGGCCGCGTTGGGGCGGCTCAGTGCGAGCATTGCGCACGAGATCCGCAACCCGGTCGGCGCCATGAGCCATGCCGGGCAGTTGCTCGCCGAATCTCCCAACCTGAGCACCGAGGAGCGCCGCCTGACCGAGATCATTCGGACCAACGCCGAGCGGGTGAGCTCGATCATCAACAGCGTCCTGCGCCTGTCGCGACGCGAGGATACGCATGTCGAGACGATGTCACTGCAGCCCTGGACAGAGGAGTTCCAGGAGGAGTTCTGCGAGACCATGCAGCTGCCCCGCGAACGATTGCGCAGCACCGAGTCGTTGGATTCCATCGAGGTCCGTGCGGATCCCTCCCAGCTACGGCAGATCGTCTGGAACCTTTGCGAGAATGCCCTCAAGCACGGCGCGGCCGCCGGAACGCAGGAGGCCGTCGAGATCCAACTCGGCCGCCTGGGCACCTACGGACGTCCGTACCTGCAGGTGATGGATCGAGGATCCGGCGTCAAACCCGAGCATGCCGAGCGGATCTTCGAGCCTTTCTTCAGCGGCGGGCACGGCACCGGGCTCGGCCTGTTCCTGGCTCGCGAGCTCGCACAGACCAACGGAGCAACGCTTCTCTACGAGCCGCGCCACGGCGGCGGTAGCATTTTCCGAGTCGTCTTCGCCGACCCGCGGCGCTGGGAGAGCGCATGAGCGCCTCCGTCGCCACGGAGCAGAGGCCAGGCGGGCGTCCGGTGGTACTGATCGTCGATGACGAGCCGGATCTGCTCGAGCTCGTCAGTCTCACCCTCGGACGGATGCATCTCGAGACCCGCACGGCGCCGGATATCAGCACGGCACGGCATCTGCTCAAGGCCGAGCAGTTCGATCTGTGCCTGACCGACATGCGGTTGCCCGACGGCAACGGACTCGATCTCGTCGCCTGGATCCAGGAGAACCGCTCGACGCTGCCGGTTGCGGTGATCACCGCGCACGGCAACGTCGAGTCTGCGGTCCGCGCGCTCAAGCTCGGCGCGTTCGACTTCGTTTCCAAGCCCCTGGACCTCCGCGTTCTGCGCAAGCTCGTGGGCAGCGCTATCCGGCTGAGCGATCGTCTCGACCCCAGTGCCACGGCGAGCACCGCCGCCTTGCGACTCATTGGCCGCTCCTCGGTCATGGAGCAGCTTCGGGAAATGATCGCTCGCGTCGCGCGCAGCCAGGCCCCCGTACATATATACGGAGAATCCGGGACGGGTAAGGAGCTGGTCGCGCGGCTCGTGCATGAGAGCGGCTCACGCCGCGATGGTCCCTTCGTCGCGGTCAATTGCGGTGCAATTCCCACCGAGCTCATGGAAAGCGAGTTGTTCGGGCATAAGCGCGGCAGCTTCACGGGCGCTGTGGCAGACAAAAAAGGCCTCGTGCAAAGCGCCGAAGGTGGCACGCTGTTCCTGGACGAGGTAGCTGACCTGCCACTGCACATGCAGGTGAAGCTGCTTCGCCTGGTTCAGGAGAAGACCGTGCGTCCGGTGGGTGAATCTCGAGAGGAATCAGTGGACGTCCGGATCCTGTCTGCAACGCACAAGAATCTCGCGGACCTGGTTGGGGACGGGCGCTTTCGCGAGGACCTGTTCTATCGCATCAATGTCATCGAATTGCGCGTCCCATCGTTGCGCGAGCGCGTGAGTGACATCCCGGACTTGGCGGACGCCATCCTCGCGCGCCTGGGCCGGCGGATGAGCATTCAGCCGCCGGAGCTGAGCGAGGAGGCTCTGCAGGTCCTCCGGGAGTACCCCTTCCCAGGCAACGTGCG
>DASTDD010000324.1:0-2292 GCA_035710545.1 Steroidobacteraceae bacterium | reverse complement strand
CCTCGGCGACGTCGTGGCGCGACTGCGCGACGCCACCATTGCCATCACCAACAAGGTGCCGCTGCGGATGGCGCAGCTGCAGCAGCTGCCGAAGCTGCGCATGATCGCGGTGGCGGCTACCGGCTATGACGTCGTCGACGTGCCGTATTGCCGGACGCGGGGTATCGCGGTCGCCAATATCCGCAACTATGCGCTGCATACGGTGCCGGAGCATGCCTTTGCGCTGATCACTGCCCTGCGCCGCAATCTGCTCGCCTATCGGCAGGACGTGGAGCGCGGTCGGTGGCAGGAGGTGGACCAGTTCTGCTTCTTCGATCACCCGATCCGCGATCTGCACGGCTCGACCCTCGGCATTGTCGGCGAGGGCGTGCTGGGGCAGGCGACGGCGGCCATCGGCCGGGGCTTCGGCATGCAGGTGCTGTTCGCCGACCATGCGCCACCCAAGGCAGATGGCGTACAGTTCACGCCGTTCGAGGACGTCCTGACGCAGAGCGACGTCATCTCCCTGCACGTGCCGCTGACCGCCGAGACGCGCAACCTGATTGGCATCGAGCAGTTCCGCAAGATGAAGCGCACTGCCATTCTCATCAATACCGCGCGCGGGGGACTGGTCGATGAGCCAGCACTGGTCCAGGCACTCACCGAGGGCCTGATCGCCGGAGCCGGGTTCGACGTCCTGACCAACGAACCCCCCAAGGACGGCAACCCGCTGCTGGACCTGCGTCTGCCCAACTTCATCCTTACGCCGCATGTCGCCTGGGCGAGCGACGGGGCGATGCAATTTCTGGCGGATCAGCTGATCGACAACATCGAAGCCTTCGTGAGGGGCAGCGCGCAGAACCTGGTGACTTGAGACGAGGGAGGGCCCGCGGGGAGCGCCACGCGGCGGTGACGGACAGTTTGTCGCGGTGGGTCATTCTGACGTAGGCGGCCAATGAAGATCACAATTGTCGGAGCCGGTGCGATCGGCGGCTACGTCGCGGTAAAGCTGGCGCTCGCCGGCGAGACGGTCAGCGTGATCGCACGCGGCGCAAACCTCGCCGCGATTCAAAGCCGGGGACTCAGGCTCATCCTCAACGATGGTACCGAGCTGGTGGCACGCGACGTCGCCGCCAGCGCGGATTTTGCCGCACTCGGGCCCCAGGACATCGTCGTCCTCGCCGTGAAGGCCCACCAGGTGGATGGCGTCGCCAACGACGTCGCCGCACTGTTCGGGCCGGAGACGGTCGTGGTCACCATGCAGAACGGCGTGCCGTACTGGTACTTCCATGCCTACGGCGGGCCGC
Source organism: Steroidobacteraceae bacterium (assembly GCA_035710545.1). GTDB lineage: Bacteria > Pseudomonadota > Gammaproteobacteria > Steroidobacterales > Steroidobacteraceae > 13-2-20CM-66-19. The sequence goes on along the minus strand of DASTDD010000324.1, from coordinate 1,006 downwards.
TCGAGGGCCGATGCCTGGAGTCCGTCGATCCCGGCGGGGTGTGCCTGCGGCAGATTCCACCCGCGCGCGTCATCGGCTGCGTGGTGTATCCGGCCGCGGTGCTCGAAGCGCCGGGCGTCATCCGTCACATCGAAGGCGAGCGCTTCCCCGTCGGCGAGCCAAACGGCGCACTCAGCCCGCGGGTGCAGGCCGTGTCGGACTGCTTGACCCGGGCGGGATTCAAGGCGCCGGTCCTGGATAACATCCGGGCCGAGATCTGGCTGAAGCTCTGGGGCAATCTGACGTTCAACCCGATCAGCGCATTGACCCGCGCCACGCTCGTCGACATCTGCCAGTTCTCTCCCACGCGCAACCTCGCGGCTGCGATGATGACCGAGGCCCAGGCGGTGGCCAACAAGCTCGGCATTACATTTCGACTGCCCATCGAGCGACGCATCGCCGGCGCCGAGCGGGTGGGAAAGCACAAGACCTCCATGCTTCAGGATCTCGAAGCCGGGCGAGTGATGGAGACCGAGGCGCTGCTCGGCTCGGTTCTGGAGCTGGCGCGGGTGACCGAAACTCAGGTTCCAGCCATCGAAGCCGTCTACGCGCTGGTTACGCTCCTCGGGAAACAGGCGCAGATTGAGCATAAGGCAGCCGCGACAGCCCCTTCGCCGGCCGGGCGCTGATTGCTCGTGTCAGTGCGGGTTGTCCGCGTGCGGAGAGCCCGCCGCCCAGGCGCCGGAGTTATCCTCTCCAAAATGGTTACGCCGGGACCGCACGGGGCTATAGAAAGTGGTATCGCGGCGCTGACGGCAATTCACGAGAGCTGGAACTGAGGGAGCGGGACGGGCATGAAGAAGAGCGGGACGAAGAAGGCGGCGGTGCGGAGGACCAGCGCGACCCGGAAGAAGAGCGGCGCGCCGAAGGAGAGTCAGTCTCCTGCACGGCTGATCGACGCGAGAATCCAGGAGCTGGGGGACTGGCGAGGTCAGATGCTCAGCCGGCTCCGCACCCTGATCAGGGA
>DASTDD010000323.1:0-22151 GCA_035710545.1 Steroidobacteraceae bacterium | reverse complement strand
AGGCCAACCCGTGGAAGGAGTTCGCCGAGAACTACAACCGCGGCGACAAGGTCTCCGGCCAGATCAAGTCGATCACCGACTTCGGCATCTTCATCGGCCTGCCGGGCAACATCGACGGTCTGGTGCACCTCTCGGACATCTCCTGGGATCAGCCCGGCGAGGAGGCGGTGCGCAACTACCAGAAGGCCCAGCAGATCGAGGCCATGGTGCTGTCGATCGATCCGGAGCGCGAGCGCATCTCGCTCGGCATCAAGCAGCTGGCCAAGGATCCGTTCTCGGCCTACATCGCCGAGAATCCCAAGGGCACGATCGTGCGGGGCACGGTCAAGGAAGTGGACGCGCGCGGCGCGATCATCGACCTGGGCAACGGTATCGAAGGGCAGCTGCGTGCCTCCGAGCTCGGTCGGGACCGGGTCGAGGATGCGCGCTCGGTGCTGAAGGTGGGCGAGGCCGTCGAGGCGAAGTTCACCGGCGTGGACCGCAAGTCACGCACCATCTCCCTGTCCATCAAGGCCAAGGAGATGCACGAGGAGGCGGAGGCCGTGCAGAGCTATCGCTCCGAGACGGCGCCCTCCGGCACCAGCCTTGGTGAGCTGCTGAAGGAGCAGATTGGCTCGGATCGAAGCTGAATTTCCGGGGCGGTGCGCGGTGGCCTGAATGACGAAATCCGAACTCATCGAGATCATCACTGCGAAGCAGAAGCATCTGCCGGCCAAGGACGTCGAGCTCGCGTTGAAGCAGATACTGGAGATCATGAGCGATGCGCTCTCGCAGGGGGAGCGCATCGAGATCCGTGGGTTCGGCAGCTTCTCGCTGCACTTCCGGCCGCCCCGGCAGGGGCGCAACCCCAAGACCGGCGAGGCGGTGGCCCTTTCAGGCAAGTACGTCCCGCACTTCAAGCCCGGCAAAGACCTGCGCGAGCGCGTCAACGACGGGGCGGACCGGCCGATCCGCGACTAGACTCGCTGGGCGCTCGTCTGCACCGCTGGCGCCGGCGGCTCCGGCTTGCCGACCTGCATTCGTGCCCGATGCGCTATACGTTGTAATGGGCGGGCTGCTATCGTCGGCGTCGTGATCGAGCTGCCTCCACTCCTGCTCGCACTTGCCTTCGTCGCGGTCTTCATTGCCGCCTGGATACTCGGTCGCCGCAATGGTGCGGCGCGAACGGTGCGCCTGCCACGGGACTACTACGTTGGCCTGGACCACCTCATCAACGACCGCTTCGATCACGCCGCCGAGATCTTCTCGCGCATGGCCGAGGCGGATGGCGACGCGGCGGAAATTCAGTTCGCCCTGGGCAGCCTGTTCCGGCGGCGCGGCGAGGTCGACCGGGCCATCGCAATCCACTCGCGCCTGCGCGAGCACGGCGGCACGGCCGTGCGCGACAAGGCGGCTTTCGCGCTGGCCCAGGACTATCTGAGCGCAGGCCTGATGGATCGCGCCGAGCGGCTGCTGGAGGAGCTGGCGGCCTCGCGCGAATACCGGCATGCCGCGCTCGATCACCTGGTGCGCATCTACGAGCAGCAGGGCGAGTGGGCCAATGCCCTGAAGGTATTTCACGACCTCCCTCCGGCGCTACAGCTCGAGCGCCGCACGGTGGCCGCCCATTACCTGTGCGAGCTCGCGGAGCACGCGCTGCTGCAGGGTGACAGCGAGCGGGCGCGCACGCTGCTGCGTCAGGCGCGCACGCACGACTCCGAGTTGCCGCGCGCGCAAATCCTGACTGCGCGGATGATGGAGCTGGCCGGCGATGCCGGTGGGTCGCTCGCGCTGTACCTCACGGCGCTCGAGGCATTTCCGGGGTTGGCGCTCGAGATCATTCCTCGAGTGCTCTCGCTGGCGGAGCTTGTCGGGGAGGCCGATGTGCTTGCCCAACTCACCCGGCGGCTGCAGCGCAACGGTCATGTCAGCGGACGGCAGCTCGCGTGGCTACTGGCCACCGCGCTGCCGCCACAGGATGTGCGTCAGCTCCCGGCCGTAACCCGGGAATTCGGTTCCGGCGCGGGATCAACCGCGGACGCGGCCTCGTTGGGAGCGCTGCTGACGCGGATCGGGGATGCGGGGGGACGTTACCAGTGCGATGACTGTGGACTGCACAGCGTTGGATGGTACTGGCATTGCCCGAAGTGCCGTTCGTGGGACAGCATGCGGCCGGCTGTATTCAAGTGGGCCGAACGCATGGATGAGAGCGCTCCCCACGCGGCTCATGGGTAGAGCGAGTCCAGACCGATGCGAGCTTCGGCTCGCTGGCTGGTCGTGGCAGGTGAGATTTCGTGGGGTGGCGGCCGGGGTCCCCGCGAAATCTCGCGTCCTGTTCAGCGGTGCTCACTGGCTGGTCGTGGCAGGTGAGATTTCGTGGGGTGGCTCTGCGGTGGCATATACTTTGCTGCGCTCAGGCTCGGTAAACTCACAGACTCGCGCGGCGAGCCGCGGGAGAGGAGCTCGATGAGGACGCACTACAGGTCGACGATTCGCACGGCAGTCTTTCCGGTGGCTGGCAGAGGGACGCGTTTTCTTCCCGCGACCAAGGCCAGTCCCAAGGAGATGCTTCCGGTAGTCGACAAGCCTCTGATCCAGTACGCGGTGGAGGAGGCTCTGGCGGCCGGAGCGACCCGGCTGGTGTTCGTCACCGGCGCTTCCAAGCGCGCGATCGAGGATCATTTCGATTCGGACCAGGAGCTCGAGCACATGCTCGAAGCCCAGGGCAAGAGCGACCTGCTGAACCAGCTGCGCAGCGTTCTGCCCTCCTATGCGTCGTGTATCTACATCCGGCAGCCTGCGCCGTTGGGTCTCGGTCACGCTGTGTTGTGCGCGCAGCCTGCCGTGGGCGCCGAACCGTTCTTCGTCCATCTGGCCGACGACCTGATTCGAAGCGAGGTAGCCTGTCTGCGACAGATGGCCGACGTGTATGAAGCCAAGCGCGCGAGCGTGCTGGGCGTGGAGATGATTCCGAGCCGCGACTCGGAGAAATACGGCATCGTGGCCGTGGAAGCCGACAAGTCGGCCACCAGTCGAGTGCGCAGCATCGTCGAGAAGCCCAAGCCGGCGGAGGCGCCATCGAACCTGGCGGTCGTGGGGCGGTACGTGCTCATGCCTTCGATCTTCGAGCATCTGGAAAAGATCGGTCATGGTGCGGGCGGCGAGATTCAGCTCACCGATGGTATCGCCGCACTGATGCAGGAAGAGGCCGTATACGCTCACCGCTTCACGGGTAAGCGCTACGACTGCGGCAGCAAGCTGGGATATCTGCAAGCCACCGTCGAGTTTGCGCTGGGGCATCCGCAGCTCGGCGGCGAATTCAGCCGGTATCTGCAGACGCTTAGCCGGGCCACCATCAACTCCATCGCGGCACGGGGCAACGAGTACGTGCACGGTGCCCCAAGCACCAACGGAAGCGGAGAGCCGGCTGGGACCTCCGCCGCATCAGGCAAGGCTGCGGCTGCCGACGGCAAAGGAGCGCGCGGGGGCAAGGGTTCGCGCAACGCTAAGAGGACACCACGCCGTAAGGCGAAATCTGGCCGCGCATCGCAGAGCGCCTAGCGAATCGGAAACGACCCCGGGCGGCCCTCAGGCGCGACTTTCGCGCCTCCTCCGGGAAGCCTTAGGCCCGGCTCGACTTGCTACGGCAGCCAGACAGTCACGAGGGCTCCCGGCCCGTCCGTGCGGTTCGCCAGGCTGAGGCGACCTCCATGCGCCTCGACAATCTCGCGACACAGGGTCAGGCCCAGGCCGCTGCCCGTCGCCTTGGTGGAATAAAACGGCAGCAGCGCATCCCGCAACACTGACTCGCTGAGACCGGCGCCTCGGTCGCACACCCGCAGGACGAATCCCTGGCCGACATCGCGCACGGCGATCCCGATCGCATCGGCGGGGGAGCCGGACTCGGAGGCGTTCTTCAACAGATTGATGAGGACCTGCTCGATCTGGCTCGGGTCCAGACTCACCGGGCGCGCCGGGAGGGGCTCCTCGATGCGGAAGGTCACCGCGCCCTCGAGTCGCCCCAGCAGGTGTGACCATTCCGTGGCCACCGGGCGGGGCCGGGGCAGCTTGGCGAAGCGGGCGTAACCCTCAATGAAGCTCCCGAGATGGGCGGCCCGCTCGGCGATGGTCGTGAACACCCGCTCGAGCTGGGCGGGTTGCGAGTCCTGGGCCAGCAGCTGGCCCGAATGCGCCAGCGAGGAGATAGGCGCGAGCGAATTGTTGAGCTCGTGGGCGATGACGCGAATCACTTTCTTCCAGATCCGCACCTCCTGCGCGGCCAGCTCGCGGGTGAGCTGTTTGAGGAGCACCAGGCGCTGCGGCTGCGCGTTGAGATGAAAATGGCGCTGCGAGAGATGGTACACCTGCTGCTCGCCTTCGACGTCCAGGGTGAACAGCGTGTCGGTGTGGCCCGCCACCGCAGCGCGCAGCGCCGCAGGCGCGCTGTCGAGCAACCCGGAGAAATCCAGCCCCTCGAGCTTGCGACCGCCGTGCAGGAGCTGGCGGGCCGCGAGGTTGCTGTACACGATCCGGCCCGATGAGTTGGTCAGCACGAGCACGAGCGGTGTGGCCTGGATCACGGTATCGAGCAGCAACTCGCGCTGATTGATGTCCAGCCGCTGGCGACGCAGCACATCACCCAGCGAGTTGTACGCCCCGACGAGCTCACTCAGCTCATCGTCCCCGATCCGGCTGACACTGACGCTGAAATCGTTGTCCCGCATGCTCACGATGCCGTCGCGCACCGCGTGCAGGATGCGCACCCAGGGACGTGCGAGCCGCCGGGCGAGCCACAGCAACACCGGGATGGCGAACAGCATGCCGGTGAGCGCGGCCAGGACGGTGGAGTGAAAGAACCGGGCCGCGATGGCGGCCGCCGCTGCGGCCACGGCCGCCACGGCGGCCAGCACGATGGCCGCGCGGCCCGCGAGCGAGGCGCGCATCAGATGCCCGGCGTCGGGCGCGGAATCTCGGTCCTGAGGCCCAGCTTTTCCATCCGGCGATAGAGTGCCTGACGCGAGAGGCCGAGGTCACGTGCCGCCTGCGCGACCACGCCCTGGGCCCGTCCCAGGGCCTGCTCGATGGCAGCCCGGTCCAGGGCCGGCTCTTCGGCCGCCGGCGGTGTGGGCCCGGCGGGCACGTTCAGGTCGGCCGCGACGAGCGGGCCGCCCGTGCTCAGCAGGCAGGCGCGGCGGATGGTGTTCTGCAGCTCGCGCACGTTGCCGGGCCACGAATAGCGCATCAGCGCCTGCACCGCCTCGGGCGTCAGCTCGTACCCGGGCTGCAGGAAATGCCGGGCGAGAGCGATGACGTCCTCGCGGCGCTCGGCGAGCGGCGATATCTCCAGCTCGATGACGTTCAGACGATAGAAGAGATCCTCGCGGAAGCGCCCTTCGCGGATCGCCTCCCGCAAGTTGGTGTTCGTAGCGGCGATGATCCGGACCCGGGTGCGCCGCGTCGTATTGGATCCGAGCCGCTCGAATTCCCCTGTCTGCAGAACCCGCAGGAGCTTCGCCTGGCCGCTGCCGGCGAAGTTGCCCAGCTCGTCGAGGAACAGCGTCCCGCCGTCTGCCGCCTCGAAGCGGCCCGGCCGCGCTCGCGCGCCCGTGAACGCCCCGGCTTCCGTGCCGAACAGCTCGGCCTCGATCAGATCGTTGGGCAACGCACCCAGGTTGACCTTGAGGTACGGCCGGTCCGGTACGCTGGAGTTGGCCTGCACGATGTCCGCCAGAACCTCCTTGCCTGCGCCGTTGGGGCCGGTGATGAGGATCGGAACGTCGGAGTGCGCCACGTGCGTGGCAGTCGCTACCAGCGTATGCATCGCCTCGCTTTCGTACACGATTCCGCGCAGGTCATGGCGCTCGGCCAGGGTCTCGCGAGCCTCACGCCGCTGCTCGCGCAGGGCCCTGGCTTCAGCCCGCGCGCTACGCAGATCGAGGAGGTTGCGTACCGCCGTGAGCAGGCGTGCATCGTCCCAGGGCTTTGCAAGGTAGTCGGCCGCGCCGGCTTTGACCAGATCCACGGCCGTTTCGAGGTGCGTCCAGGCGGTCAGCAGGATGATGGGCACCTCAGGATGGCGCCGGCGGATATCGTGAAAGAGGGCAACGCCTTCGTCGCCGCTGGTGGCTTCCCGGCGAAAATTCATGTCCTGTATCACGAGGTCCACGGCTTCCCGCTCCAGCAGAGCGAGGCCCTCCCTCGGATCAGCCGCAGCCAGCACGCGCGCGCCGTGAAGGGACAACAGCACGTCGAAGGCCGTGCGGACGGCTTCGCTGTCATCAATTACCAGCACGTTTCTGTTCGCCAAGCTGGAGCGCACCGAGCTGAGGTTGCCGATCTTCATGGGTTGGATGCTAGAGGCGCGGCTGGCGTTTAAATCCCACGCTCGTTGCGAGGTTCCGTCGGTGGGGGGCGATTGCGGTCCTGGCCGTCATCCGCTGTGTGGTCATGCACCTTGCCCTACACAGTCCGCGTGGCGACGGACGGGGACACGCCGGATGCCTTGCGAGCGGGCTGCCAGGCGGCGAGCTGGCCGATAGCCCACAGGGTGAGTACTCCCCCGACCAGATAATAAAGATTGAGTCTCGGCAACGAGTACTGCACGGAAAGCCAGTAGCCCGCCCCGAGTGCCAACGCGCATCCCACCAGGACGCCGGCACTGGTGATCAGAGCGTTCTCCGCGAGAAAGTAGCGCACGATATCGCGGCGGCGCGCACCCACGGCGCGGCGGGTGCCTATCTGCTTCGTACGGTTGCTGACATTGAAGGTGGCGAGCGCGAAGATGCCCAGGCAGGTCACGGAGATGAGGAGCGCCGTGACCGTGAGCAGATAGATCTGCATGGAGCGGTCGTCGAGGTAACTGAGGTTGCGGAAATAAGTGAGTGGGCGGACCCAGTCCACGACACGATCCGGATTCGACTTGCTCAGGTGAGCTTCCGCCAGGCGGATGACCGCATCGCGCTGACCCGGACGAGTACGCACCAGGTACTTGACCGAGCCGTACAAAGAGGAAGGCTTGCGTGGCGTGAAGTAGACCCAATCCGGGTGCTCATGGGAGGGGAAACAACCCATGATCGGATCCACCACACCGATGATGGTGGTCGTGTGGTTGAGAATGTCATAAACGGTCTTCCCGACGGGATTCTGGCCCGGGAACAGATGCTGGGCGAGCGCCCGGCTGACGATGATCTGCGGCTCGAAGCTCGAGACGTCCTGCTTGGTGTGCGGCGGGTTGATCTCGTCATGGCGGAAATTGCGGCCGGCCACCAGATGTAGCCCGAGAGCGTCCAATCCCTGCTCGTCGACGTTGATCTCGTTGTAGTACTCATCGCGCTGAGTGTCGGGCCGTGTCACCAGCGAGTTGTTGTTGCCACCGTCCGAGAGCGGGATGGCGCTGCTGGCGGTCGCCGCGATCACCCCGGGCAGACCGCGCAACCAGCTCAGATCCTCCTCGAGTGATGGAACGATCTGAAAGCGCTGCGTGAAGCCGGCACTGGCGATCACGAGGACGTTGTCCACGTCGATGCCAGTCGGGCGGTGGATCTTCTCGCTGCGCTGCACGACGATGTACACCGCGTTCACGAGCACCGCGAGCGTGATGGCCACCTGCATGGCAACCAGAACTGCGCCGGTGCGGTTGCGCAGCAGCGCGGAAAGGATGGGTCTGACGTGAAGGCTCATGCTGTCTCCTGATCAGGGCCGCGGCGGTCGTTCGACTCACTGGCTCTTGAGGTATACCGCCGGAGGCGTGCGGCCGACGCGCCAGGCCGGGTAGAGTCCCGCGGCGAGTGTGGCGGCGACGGCCAGCACCACCGCCCAGACGACGCCGACGACATCGAAATGGGTCAGGTCCTGGTAGCCTCCATGCCGGCCGAGATGAGCCGAGGCGTACAGGTGATGGACGGCGGCCAGGCCGATCCAGGCGAAGGCCAGGCCGAGCAGCGCGCCGAGAGCCGACAGCACTCCGACCTCGATCAGATGCTGGGTGAAGACTTGTTGCCGGCTCGCGCCGAGCGCGCGGCGAACGCCGGTCACCGTCGCGCCGCTGAGGAACTTGGCGAGCAGCAGCCCCACGGTGTTGATCAGGCAGACGGCCAGAAAAGCGAACGCCAGGCCGACGAGCAGCCGGTTGTCGTTGCCGACCACCTTGTTGTCGCGCAGCCAGTCGGCCACGTTGGTCAAATGGTTGTTGCGCGGCCGCTCGAAACGGCCGGATTTGCGTTGCTCGGCCCAGTAGCCGTCCATGAACGACTGCATGCGGCTGCGGCTCGCCCGATCGGGCAGCTCTACCCACATCTGCTGCCAGATGCACTCGGAGCCCTGATAGTCGCGGAAGGTATCGATCTTCTCCGCCTTCCAGCAATCGCTCTCCTCGTTGTTGAGCAGCTCGAGCTCCGAGCCCCAGCCGTAGGGAATGTAGGCACTGTCCGGCTCGCCGAAGCTGCCACCGTTCAAGTCGTAGAACTTGGGACGGGGAAACCAGCTGTCAAGAACGCCGACGATGCGGAATTCGTGGTCATCCCAGCGCAGCACCCGACCTACGCTGTTGGCACCGCCGAACAGCTTCTCGTTCTCCTCGCGGGACAGCACGATCAGCGGCTGCGCCGAATCGTCAGCCGCGGCGCCCCACGCGGAGCCGTAGAGGAAGGGCACGTCGAACATCGCGAAGAAGTCCGCCGTGGTGACCCGGGTCTGGACGTGCTCCGGCGGTGCCGTGCTGGCGCCGCTGACGACTCCGTCGGTGCTGTACATCACCACCTTGCGCTCGGGTATGTTGGAGCGGAACAGATACCGGGCATCCTTGTAGGTCAGTTCGGGCGGCGGCAGCTTCGAGTCGGTCTGGTACGGAAAGTTGGGGCCCCAGTTGTCCATCGTCACCGCGTACAGCCGGTCGTTCTTCCACCAGATCGGATTCCCCGACATCGCGTGATAGACGGTCAGGGTCATGACGCACACAGCAATGCCGAGCGCGACCGCGACCACCATGAGCGTGGTGATTCCCGGATTGCGCTTGAAGCTGCGGAACGCGAGCGTGATGTAGTAGCGGAACATGAGAAGCTCCTGGGAAGGGATCAGCCGATCGCCGCACCCGCGCCGTCCGATGCGCCGGTGGGAGCGGGGCGGGGCTCGTAAGCGCGGAAGTCGGTGATCTGGCCGTCCACGACATGTACGTTGCGATGCGCGCGGCGCGCGAGCTCGGGGTCGTGCGTGACCAGCACGATGGTGGTCCCCATCTCGTTGATCTGCTCGAGCAAATCCATGACCTGGCGCGCCATCAGCGAGTCGAGGTTGCCCGTGGGCTCGTCGGCGAGCAGGAAGGCCGGATCCCCGGCGATCGCCCGCGCGATGGCCACGCGCTGCTGTTGACCGCCGGAGAGCTGAGAGGGCATGTGCCGGACCCGTGATGCGAGTCCCACCAGCTCGAGGGCGCTCGAGATGCGTTCGTGGCGGTCGCTCGCCTTCAGTCCCCGGTAGCGCAACGGCACGTCGACGTTGTCGTAGATGTTCAGATCCGGGATGAGATTGAAGCTCTGGAATATGAAGCCGATCTTCTCGTTGCGCAGCCGCGAGCGCGCATCGTCCGAGAGCCGGCTCACATCGCCGCCGTCGAGAATGTAAGTGCCGGATTCGAACGTCTCCAGCAGACCGGCGACGTTCAGGAAGGTGGTCTTGCCCGAGCCGGACGGACCGGTGACGGCCACGAATTCTCCGGCGGCCACTTCCAGGGAGAAGTCCCGCAGCGCGTGGGTTTCGATGAGATCGGTGCGGTAGACCTTGCCGACGTGTTGCATGTTCAGCATGGAGCGTCCTTCAATTGGAGATGAGCAGCTCGGGCGTGTCGTTGAAATCGCGCGTGTCCGAGACGATGATCCGGTCGCCGGGGGCGAGGCCGTGCAGGACCTCAATCTCCGCGACCGAGGCCGCCCCGAGCTGCACCGGCGTACGGACGGCGCGATCGCCACGCACCACATAGACGTAGCGCGTCGTCTCGTCGATCACCGGACCGCGCTCGAACTTCAAGACGCGGTCGCGCTCATCGAGCACGATGCGGACGGACGCGCGCTCGTTCTGGCGCAGCCCCGGCGGCTGCCCGTGGCTGAAGCGGACCCGCCCGGTGACCTGGTTCTGGCGGACCTCCGGGGAGATCGCCGTGACGACCCCCGGCTGAACGCGCCCGTTGAGCGTGATGTCGGCGGCCATCCCGGTCTTGATGTCGCGCGCGTAGATCTCCGCGACCTGGAACTCGAGCTCGAAGGCCGTGAGGTCCACCACCGTGATGAGCGGCGTTCCGTCGGCGACGCGCGCCTTCTCGGCCTGGGCGAGATTGGCGACCATGCCGTTGACCGGTGAGCGGACGTTGAGCTCATCCACCTGGCGCTTGAGGTTCTCGACGACCAGCGATTGGCGATCCCGCTCGAGGCGGCGCGTGCGCAGATCGAGCACCACGCTTTCCCGCTCGAGCTTGGCGGTATCGCGCGCATGCTCGAAATTCAACTTCGCGGTCGAGACGTCGTCGATTGCGCGCCGGTAGTCGCGCTCGCTCATCGCGCGCTCGCCCCAGGCCCACTGCGCGCGCTTGAGCTCGCGTTCGGCGGCGTTGATGGCCACTTGCGCCAGATCCGCCTGCTGCTTGCTGGTGAGCAACTGGCGGCGGATCTCCAGCTCCTGGTGGGCAAGCGCTGCATTCAGGCTGTCCAGGGTCGCGCGCTCGCGCTGGTACTCGTTGTTGAGCTCCGGGCTGTCGAGCGTGGCGAGAACCTGTCCCTTGGTTACCGTGTCGCCCGCCCGGACCCCATAGCTGATGGTGCCCGGAGCAATCGAGAAAAGAGTGGGGCTCACGGCGGCGATGACCGTCCCCTGCGCCGCGACGTCGCGCACGAAGTGGCCACTGGCGACGGTGGCGATCTGTAGCCTGTCGGCGGAAATGATGTGGCTCGAGTTGGACCAGGCTCGGATGAGCCAGCCAATCAGCACGAGCAGCACGACGGCTCCGGCTACTGCGGCATACAGGATTCGGTTCCGGTGCCACGGGCGCTGCGCATTCGCGATGGCAACATCCTGCTGCTCCGTGCCGCGGACGGAGGCCACGGAGTCGGGGGATCTCGACATGCGCTTGAGTTCGGCGATCTTCATGCGTGGCACCTGCTTGCACACGCAGGTTGCACGGCGCATGCCAGCTCGCCAGCACGCACGTAATGCGTTGATATTGAAGTAGTCAGTCAGCGCGTTAGACCGTTCTTGGCCCGCACGGAGTGTCCGTGCAGCGGACACCGGACAGGCCCGGCGGACACTTCGGGCGGACACTCAAGTGGACACGGCTCCACGGACAGGCTACTGACCTGGCTTGCGTGACGAATGCTGGAACCGCAAGCTTCCGCCGACACACATTTCGGAGGACCCGATGGCCACTCGCCGCCCCACAGATCCACCCCGCAAGAGCGACCCTTCCAAGGAAATTCCCAAGGTCATCAAGGCCGATGAGACGGTGGCTGCCCCGGGGACGCGCCAGGAGCCGTTGGCGCCCCGGGCCAGGAAGCCGACCGGGCCGGCGCGTGTGGCCCTATCGGACGAGAATCGCCGCGCGATGATTGCCGAGGCAGCGTACCTGCGCGCCGAGCGGCGCGGGTTTGCCCCGGGTCACGAGCGGGAAGACTGGCTGGCGGCCGAGCTCGAGGTGGAGGCGCTTCTCAAGGCGCGCCACGGCGCCACTTCGCAGTAGATTCCGTCGGCGACGGGCGGCACGGGATTGGGGGCTGCACCCAAACCCTTGTTCCGAGCCTGCACGCCTCTCAAGGAGTCAGATGAGCCCGGGCGGCTTCCCGCGGCTTCGGTGGCCGCAGCCCGTTGGAGTAGAGGATGCGGCCATCCGGGGTGACGAAGATGGCATCGTACTCGGGCATGCGATTGATGATCTCGAGGGCTTTCTCCGGCCCAATCACGAAGGCCGTCTTGGACATGCCGTCCGTCTGCGTTGCGGTAGGTGCCAGGATCGTCGCGCTGCGAACCTTGCTCGCCGAGTGACCCGTATGGGGGTCGATGATGTGGTGGTATCGGACGCCGTTCTCGTCGAAGAACCGCTCGTAATCCCCCGAAGTGGACATCGCCGAATTGACCAGCGGAATCCGGGTGACGACCTGGGTCGCATCGTTCGGATCGCGGATGCCCACGAGCCATGGGCGGCCCATGCGGTCGCCGATGATGCGCGAGTCGCCGCCGGCGGTGACCAGGGCATGCTGGAATCCCCGCGCCTGCAGGATCGAGATGCCGCGGTCCACGGCGTAGCCCTTGCCGATCCCTCCCAGATCGATGCGCATGCCGGGGCGACCGAAGCGGATCGAATGGCGCTGCTCGTCGAAGATCAGATTGCGCCAGTTCACTCCCGGCAGTGCGGCTTGGATCTGCGCCTCGGTCGGATGCACGTGATGAGGATAGTCGTACAGATAGCCGACGCTCGCGTAGGTGATGTCGAAGGCACCTTCGGTGATCTGCGAGTAGTGCGTTGACAGCTTGATCAGGTCAAAGAGCTCCTTGTCCACCTGCACGGGCTGCTGGGCGGCGTGCGCATTGATCTGCGAGAGCTGGCTTTCGGGCTTGTAGTGGCTCATCAAAGCGTCGATGCGGCGCATGTCCGCCATCACCGCTTCGATCGCCTCATCGCCCTTCTTCGGATCCTCTGTCCACAGCTCGACGTACACCCGCGTGCCCATGATCGCCTCGGTACGCTCGCGCCATTCGGCGCTGGCCGGCAGCGCAAGGCAGGAGACGCACAGCAGGGCGAACAGGGCGGCGTAGCGCATGGCCATTTTCGAACACTCTCGCACAGCAGCCAGGCGGCAAGTTTATCAGGCCGTGGACAACGGACCCGTCAGTCCGCGCGGCGCCATTCGTGCTCCGAGCTCCGCGGCGGATGAGCGCGCACGCCGCACGAGGGCCTTGATCTCGCGCGGAGAGAGTTGCCGCACCGTGACCACAGCGACCGCCCCGATGGTCTGCGCAGAGGAATCGCGGACGGGCACCGAAAGCGATCGCAAGCCCGGCTCGAGCTCCTCGTCCACAAACGCATGATCCTGCGCCCGGACCACGTCGATCTCCGCGCGCAACTCTCTCGCGCTGCACTTGGTCCGGTCGGTGAATCTCGCAAAGGGCGCGCCGCGCAGATACTCTTCCAGCTGCTCGGGGCTCTGGCCCGCCAGGCACATCCGGCCGAGCGCCGAGCAATGCAGCGGGATCCTCCTGTTGAGATTGATCGACACCAGGCGATTGGCCGGCGTGGCACTGGCGATGGCCATGACTTCCGTGCCTTCGATGGTGCCGAACACGCAGGACTCCCCCGTGCTCTCCATCAGACCCTTGAGAACCTGGCGTGCGGTGGCAGCCAGGTCGGTCGATTGACGGAACAGTCCGCCGAGCGACAACAGCTTCGACGTCACGACGAAGCCTCCCTCTCCCTCGCTGACATAGCCGAGTCTCTGCAGCGTATAGAAGCACCTGCGGACGGTCGCGCGCGACAGACCGGTCAGCCGTCCCGCCGAGCTCAGATTGAGCGAGTAGGCATGCTCGAAGGAGTGCAGGACCAGCAGACCGCGCGCGAGCGAGAGCATGAAGCGCGGGTCGGCGGTTTCCGCATCCAGCCTGCTCGCGGGGGTCTCGCTGGCGAGCTCGGTACGGGTACTCCGGGGCATGGCATTCTCTTGACCGGCGGGGGGTACCATGCAACCATATTCGCACAAAATGTGCAATAATCGCACGAGGGGGACCGTCTGGTGACCGCTTATGGGAGAGCTCTCCCGCGCGGCGACCTCGCGCTGACTCACGTGGGAGCGGGCACTCCGTGTGGCGAATTTCTGCGACGCTACTGGCATCCCATCGCCCTCGCGAGGTCGGTCGGTCCCCGTCCGCAACGCGTCCGACTGCTAGGTGAGGATCTGGTCCTGTTCCGCGACGGCCATGGCCGCGCGGGACTACTGTATCCGCGCTGCATGCATCGGGGGACGTCCCTCTACTATGGGCGCGTGGAGGAGGGTGGAATCCGTTGTTGTTATCACGGATGGTTGTTCGATGTTCAGGGTAACTGCCTTGAACAGCCGTGCGAGCCCGACGGCGGGCGGCACAGGGACCAGGCGCGCCAGCCGTGGTATCCGGTTCAGGAGCGATACGGGCTCGTATTCGCCTACATGGGTCCTGCGGAGAAGATACCGCACTTGCCCCGCTACTCGGTTCTCGAAGACCTCGAGCCTGGCGAGCGCATTGCGACCGAGGATGGTTGTCGCTTCGGTCCGCACGGCGACAGCGGCATGCCGGTGATCCCCTTCACCTGGATGCACAACCAGGACAACTTCATGGATCCGTACCACGTGTACGTGTTGCACTCGACGTTCACAGTGCAACAGTTCGCGGCCGGATTCGCGATCATGCCGGAGGTCGAGTTCGAGTATCTCCCGGCAGGAATCATGTACAAGGCGCGGCGCATGCTCGAGGGAGGAAGGAGCATGACCCGCGTCTCGTGTCTGCTGATGCCCAACGTTGCGAGCGTGCCGGATGTGGAGCTGACGGACTCCCGCTCGATGAGCATCGCGTGGAACGTCCCGATAGACGACACTCATCATCAGTCGTTCAGGGCGATCCGCACCCGCGAGACGGATGAGGCGCTGTTCAAGCCGCTCGAGTACGCGGGCAAGACCTGGAATGAGATGACCCCGGATCAGCGCCGCGACACCCCCGGCGACTTCGAAGCCCAGTGGGGGCAGGGGCCGGTCACGCTGAACTCCGAAGAGCACCTGGTGAGCAGCGATCGGGGCATCATCATGCTGCGGCGGTTGATGCTGAAACAGGTCGAGATCGTGGCGGCCGGCGGGGATCCCGCGGGGGTGACTTTCGGGGCCGACAGCCCGCTGGTTACGGTGCCATCGGGCAACTTCTACGACCCATGAGCGACGCCAGAACAACCAGTCAGCCCGCGCTCGCCCAGACAGCCGGCCCCTCCGGAGCCGCCCTCGAATTCCGCCGTCATTCGCTGGCTCTCCTGGCCACGATCATCGGGCTCTGTCTCGGGCTGCCCGGCCTGTCCAACTACGGGTTCAGCGTGTTCATTGCCCCGCTCAAAGCGGCATTCGGCTGGTCGATTCCGGACATCAGCGCCTGGGTGTTTTTCCTGATGCTCGGCTCGTGCGCGAGCTCTGTATTCGTGGGTCGTCTGGTGGACCGGCATGGGGCCCGCGCGGTGATCCTGGTGGCGATTCCGCTGTTCGCGGGTGCGCTGGCCCTGGCTGCCTGGATGACGGGTGATATCTGGCAGCTGCGCCTCATTGCGTTGCTGGTGGGCGCGATCGGGCCAGCCGTCTCGCTGCTTGCCTACAGCCAGGCGGTGAACGACCGTTTCGATGCGGCTCGCGGGACAGCTCTCGGATTGATGGCGGGCGGAATCGCCATCAGCTCCGTGCTGGCTCCGTCGCTCATGCAGCGGATCTGCGATACCTACGGCTGGCGCGCGGGCTTCATCTTCATGGGGGCGGCGGCGCTGGGGGCATTTCCGTCCGCGTACTTCTGGCTGGGCAAGCCCGCGACACTCAACCCGGGGAGGCGCCCTGCGGCGGTGGGATCGGGCATGACGCGCCCGCAAGCACTGCGTGCGCCAATTTTCTGGCTGATCGCCGCTATCGCGCTGGTCGTCGGCCTCTACTCGACCGGGGTCATCTTCAATCTCATGCCATTCCTGACGGAGGCGGGCCTGTCGCGCCCGACCGCCGCCTCGTACCTGGGCCTGTTCGGCCTGTTCATGTTCGGGGGCAAGCTCCTCTGCGGGTTGATGCTCGACAGATACCCGGTGCCGCTGATCGGTGGACTGATCCTGCTCGCGCAATCCGCAGCGCTGGCCGCCCTCGGGCTGCGCCCGGAGGAGTATGCCGCAGCGGCCATCGCGGTGACCGGGTTCAGCACCGGAGGGCAGATCGCCTGCTCCACCTACACGATCCCGCGCTACGTCGGCATGAAGGCATACGGCCAGGTGTACGGGGTGGTGCAGATCGTCGGTTCGGCCGGGGTCGGCGCCGGTCCCTATCTCTTCAGCAGCCTGAGGGAGCTGAGCAGCGACTACCGGCTCAGCCTGTCGGTGGCCGCCGGCCTCGCGCTGCTGGCGGCGTGCCTCTATGTCTCTCTGGGCCGTTACCCCCTGTGGCCTGCCGGCGCCATGCAATCAACGGATGTATCCGTCCCATGACGACCAGAGACACACAGAAGCTGATACTCGACACCGCGGTCGAGCTGTTCAACCGGTACGGCACGGCGCGGATCTCCTCCAACCGTATCGCCGATGCCTGCCGCCTCAGCCGCGGGCACCTCTATTACCACTTCAGGAAGAAAGAGGACATCATCAGCGCGATCTACGAGCGCATTGCCTCGGAAGTGAAGCACAACTGGGGCGATGATCTGGAGCATCCCACCGTGCATCACATGCTCGAGATGTTCGACCGGCACCTCGCGATGCTCTGGAGGCACCGCTTTTTCTACCGCGAGATGATGGCGCTGCTGGCCGTGGACGAGCATCTGGCGCAGCGGTTCAGGCGGGACCGGCAGGACCGCACGCGGATCGTCATCGATTTCTTCCGCGCCTTGATCGCCAACAACGTGCTGCTCGGTCCGCGCGATGCGCGCACGCTGGAGAATCTGGTGAAGGCGAGCTGGATCGTGTGCGACAACTGGATCAACTACGTATCCGTTGACACCACCGCGCTCTATCCGGACTGCGTCGAGGAAGGATACGAGCTGGTCATCGATCTGTTCAGGCCATATCTGAGCCCCAAGACCCTGCTGGTGCTCAGGGAGCTGGGTGCCCCGGGCTGTGGCGTGCGGCCGCGCGTCGCAGCAGCCGCTCAACCGCCGGGCGGCCCGCGCGCGACAGTTCAGGCCTTGCGCTGCATCAGTGCCGTCAGCTCGTTGAAGAAAGCCTGATTTTCCTTCTCGAGCCCGTAGGACACGCGGATGTAGTCCGGCAGGTGCCAGCGCGCGCCGTCATTGATGAAGACTTTCCTGGCGCGCAGCCCATTCTGGACCGCCTTACCGCGGCCCGCGCCGACCGCGATGAGCGCGAACGGCGAGACGCCGGCGACCAGCTCCAGCGAGGATCCGGCGCACTGCTGCTGATACCAGGCGTGGGAGGAGCGGACCCACGCGCGCGAGCGCTCGATGTGAGCCGGATCCCTGAGCGAGCCTTCGACGGCGCCGAAGACCGCCATGTTGGTGCTGCCCGGGCCGCAGCCGAATCTGGCGATCTCCTTCAGGATGTCAGGATGGGCGATGCCGTACCCGCAGCGCAGTCCTGCCATCGCGTGAGCCTTGGAGAACGTCCGCGTGACCAGGACGTTGCGGTGACCTTCCCGCACCAGGTCGATGCCGGTCTTGCCATCGGGCAGGTAGTCCGCGTAGGCCTGATCGATGACGAACAGAACCTTCTTCGGCAAAGCGTCCGCGATCTTCTTCAGCTGCGCGTAGTCGAGCGCGCTGCCGGTCGGATTGTTGGGACTGATGATCATGAAGACCCGGGTATCGGCGTCGACCGCGGCCAGCATTCCATCCACGTCGTAGGCGTAACTTTTGTCCTTGAGGAGTCTGATGCGCTTGACGCGGGTGCCCATGTTCTCCGCCACCGTCAGCATCTCGTCCCAGGTCTCGAGGGCCGCGACGACATTGGCGTTGGTTTCGCGCGCGAACGCGGCAGGAACCAGTGTCAGCACCTCGGTTGATCCATTGCCGATCAGGACCCACTCCTTGTCCACTTCGTGGTGCTTCGCGATCAGCGGGCGCAGCTCCCAGCTCAGAGCGTAACGGTACGAGCCCGGAATTGCCGCGATCGCGCCGGCGATCGCCTTCTGCGACGGCCCGAGCGGATTCTCGTTGAATCCCAGACGCAGAGCGCCCTCCGGGAAGCCCATGGACAGATCGAATTCGCCGGCCGCGGACGGCGCCGCAGCGGTGGCCGCGACGCTCGAGTTGATGCGGCCATTCAGCAGCACGGGAGCGGCGAGCGCCGATGCGGATGTGCTGGCGAGAAACCGACGACGGGAAATGCTCATGTGCCCAGACTCCAACGCGTACCGCGCGTACGTATAGATCACAAGTCAGGGCAGTTCAAGGCGCTTACTCGGGTGAAAGCACTAAAACGGGCACCCCTCGCGAGCTGCCGCGGCGGCGGTCATCGCAACCGGCGCAGCCGCCATTGCAGTGGTGGCCGGCGTGTAGGGATGGCTCGGGGTCCACAGCCGGACACCTCAAGAAACGCAAAGTTTCGCGATGCGTGCCGGCCTGCAAGCCCGTTGGGTGCAGCATGCGGGTCGCGGGCCCGGCGAGGGCCGCTGGTAGGTCACAAGCTCTAAAACGTGCCGCATCGGCGCGTTATGCATCGGGTAACCTAACGGCCAGTGCGCCACCCGCCGGAAGCAAGCGGGGTCCCGCGCAATTCGAGCTGGAGAAGTCTCCGTCCAAGGATCGAAGAATGAGCGACGAACGACAGCCGGCACCGCGTATCGCGCGCTACAAGCCCTACTACTTCAAGCCGGTTCCCGGCAAGGTCTACCTGTGGTGCCGCTGCGGGCGCAGCGCCAGCCAGCCGTTCTGCGACGGCTCGCACAAGGGTACGGGCTTCGAGCCGCTGCGCTACGTGGCCACCGAGCAGGATCGCGAGGTGCTGTTGTGCGGCTGCAAGCACACGGGAGCGGCTCCGTTCTGCGACGGATCGCATAACAATCTGCTGAGCGCGTACGAGGAGGACGATCCCCAGAGCGAGGTGAATCTCGGCAAGATCGAGATCATCCATCATCGCGACGGCCGTTACGAGCTCAACGGCAACTGTTATGTTGGCCGCATTCACAAGCTGCCGGCGAGCACCGCGGGCAACCTGGTCTGGCGCCCGATCGTGACGGCGGGCACGGGCGCGCAGCATCAGTCCATGTTCCATATGGAGATCGGCGCGGGGCTCAGTCCCGTGATCTCCTGCGGCGAGTCGGAAGTCGTGCTGTTCGTCATGCAGGGCACAGGACAGGTGGAGATTGCCGGCCGCCGGTTCAGCCTGCAGAGCGACAGCGGAGTCTATATCCGGCGCGGGGAGAGTTTCCGGATCGACAACAGTGCGCAGCAGCCCGTTCGCCTGTACGTCTCGGCGTGTCCTCAGCGGGCGCTGCCCACCTTCGGTGAGCCAATGGGCTCGAACTTCGACGCGAGCGAGCCGGAGCGTGTCGTTGCAATTGACCCGAGCAAGCAGCAGCGCATGGCCGATCGCGCCTTCCAGCTGCTGGTCGGCCGTGAGGTCGGCTCGCGGGCGGTCACCCAGTTCATCGGCTGCATCCCCTGCTCGAAGGCGGCCTCCCACCGCCATCTGTACGAGGAAGCGCTCATCGTCCTCAAGGGACACGGCATGATGTGGACCGAGGACCTGAAGGCGAAGGTCGCGCCCGGCGACGTTGTTTTCCTGCCCGGCCGCCAGCTGCACTCGCTGCAGTGCACCGACAGCGACGGCATGCAGATCGTCGGTCTGATCTACCCGGGCGGAAATCCCGACATCAATTTCTGACAGCCGCCCCCCGCGGCGGTGCCACGAGCCGCCGGCGCCGCGGCGCATACGTGTCGCCGCAGTTGTCGGTATTGCGCAACGCCTGCCGCGCGCGCGGCGCCTTCCAATTAGGTCATCAGCCCTAGAATTGAGGGGCGCGGCGCGTTCTCAAGCATTCGTGCCTCTGTTACCGTGCTTGCAAAGGCCAGGCATGACCGGGGAGTTTGCGTGCGCAGCTTCGTCGCCGTTCTCTTTATTATGCTGGCGCCCGCTTTCGCGAGCGCGGATTCAACGGAGGCGCCCGCTGGCTTCGGCCTGTGGAACGCGGCCCACCTGAAGGAGGCGGGCGATCGACTCGAGCAGCAGCTCGGCGACAAGCTGCTCGTCTATGAGACGCTCGGCACCTACAAGGGGCACTCCGTGTATCTCGTGCTGCGCGGCAAGACCGCACCAGCCGAATTCCACGAAACAGAGTCCGACATCCAGATCGGCGTGCGTGGCACGGCGACGTTCGTGATCGGCGGCGAGCTGCTGAATCCGAAGAACCTGCCGCGCAAGCAGCGGCAGGGATCCGGCATCAAGGGCGGCGCGAAGTTCACCGTCTCACCCGGGGACATCGTCCACGTGCCGGTGGCCGTGCCGCACGTGCTGCTGATCGAGCCGAACAAGCCCTACATGTACATCCTGATCAAGCTGGACGAAGAGCCACGAAACTGATCGCCGCCTGGGGGACGCCGACGATCGATGCGAACAAGCCACGGCGCCGGGCTTCGAGCCTTACAACTCACACGGGAGGCCCAATGACGATCAACCTGAATCAGCCCGACCTGCGCCGAGCGCATGCGGGCGGGCGCCTGCGGCAGCTCGTGGTCTCAGCCGCCCTGGCGCTGCCTCTGCTGGCCTGTCCGCCCCGGGCTGCGCGGGCTGCCGGGCCGGCGGACGCGGAGGCGCCCGCCGGCGCCGAGGCTTCGGTGCAGGAGGTCGTCGTCACCGCCAACAAGCTCAACGCGCAGAACGTGCTCGACGTGCCGATCTCCATCCAGGCGATCTCGGGCGACGCGCTGCGCGCGGCCGGTTCTTCCGGCTTCCTCGACATCGCCAACAAGATTCCGGGCCTCGCGATCGAGGATCAGGGTCCCGGCGATCGCAAGTACGTGATCCGCGGAATCAACTCCACGGGCGACTCGACCGCCGGCATCTACTACGACGAAGCGGTGATCAGCGGCTCGAACGCCAATGACGGGGGCGGTCTGCAGGCGGACATCAAGCTCTACGACCTGGATCACATCGAGGTGCTGCGCGGGCCCCAGGGCACGCTGTACGGAGCCAGCTCGATGAGCGGCACCATCCGCTTCGTCACGCGCAAGCCGGACCTGAATTCCTTCGGCGGGTACGCAACCGCCGAGATCTCCAGCACCCAGCACGGCGGGGGCAACAATGCCGTCAACGGCGCGATCAATCTGCCGATCATCGATGGCCAGCTCGCCCTGCGGGCCGTGGGCTGGAACCTCAACGACAGTGGCTACATCGACCAGCTCCGAGTCGGCACCATCGGCCTGTCGAAGGGGGTCAACAACGATGACGCCCGGGGTGGCCGTGTCAGTCTGCGCTACCAGCCCTTTGACGACCTGACGCTCGATGCCTCCTACACGAGCCAGACGGAAAGCTCGAACGGCTCGCCCCGCTACACACCGGCCGGGCAGACCTCCACGGGAACCCCCGGCACGGGCTTCGAAGGCTGCGATCTGTGCAACACGGACGTGAACTTCAGTCCCTCGGAGGACAAGCTGCAGGTCTACAGCCTGACCGGTACCTACAAGTTCCAGTACGGGACCATCACGGCAACGAGCAACCAGTACAACCGCTCGTTCACGCTGTGGTTCGACACCTCCGTCGGTCTGGAGGTGTTCGGCATACCCTTTCCCACCGAATCGATCGAGCCGCAGCAGCGTGACCTGAACGCGAGCGAGATCCGCTACGCCTCGAACTTCGACTTCCCGGTCAACTTCGTCGCCGGCGTCTTCCGCCAGCACGAGACGAATGACCTGCAGGTGCAGTCCGTGAAGACCAACGGTCTGGGCGTGCCGGCGGGACCGTTCAGCAGCTCGAATTCCGACGACGCGCTCAGCAACCCGAACGGCAATACGGTGTTCGGCCGGGACGACAACCGCCGCACGACGCAATACGCGGGGTTCAGCGAGGCGACCTGGAAAGTCACCCCCCAGCTGACCGCGGTCGCAGGCGTGCGCTACTTCAGCGAGACCCTCGATGGGGTCCAGTTCCAGACGCACCCGTTCGGAGGTTTCGTGGGCGGCGGCGGCATCGCGCCGATCATCGACCCGACCGAGACCTTCAGCAAGATGACGTTCAAGTTCAATGTCAGCTATGCATTCAACGAAAGCCTCCTCGCGTACGCTCTGGCCTCCTCGGGGTTCCGGGGTGGCGGCCTCAACACCGAGAGCGAGCCGTTCGAGCCAATCCCGGGATCCTTCAATCCCGACTCGCTGTGGAACTACGAGCTGGGCGCCAAGGGGCGGCTGGACGGCGGGCGGCTGGACTACCAGCTCGACGCCTACCTGATCATGTGGCATGACATCCAGGTCCGGGAGACGACCGCGGACGGCTCCTTCAA
>DASTDD010000322.1:0-21002 GCA_035710545.1 Steroidobacteraceae bacterium | reverse complement strand
TCAGCCGGCCAGCCATCCGCCATCCACCAGCAGATTCGCGCCGGTGATGTAGGTGGCGCGATTGCTGCCGAGGAAGACGGCTGCGTTGGCGACATCCTGCGGGCGCCCCAATCGCGGCCATGGCGTGCGCCGCCGCGCGTTCTCGACCAGCGCGGGGTCCTGTCCGGCACCCGGCCTGCCGGTCACGATCTTGCCGGGCGAGATACAGTTGCACACGATCCAGTGCCTGGCGTAGTCCGCGGCGATCTGGCGAGTGATGTAGATCGCTCCGGCTTTGCTCACGCCGTAAGGCGTCTCGCCAGGACAGGTCACGATGCCCTGCTGCGAGCCAATGTTGACGATGCGGCCCCTGACCTCATCCCGTGGTTCCTGGCTCATCATCTGCTGGACTGCGCGCTTGCACCCGTAGAACATGCCCGTCAGGTTCACCCGCAGGACCTGCTCCCACTGCTCCTCGGTGGTCTCCAGAAGTCCCGTGCCGGAGGAGATCGCCGCATTGTTGACCATGATGTCCAGGCGACCATACCGCGCTACGGTGGCGCCGATCAGGCTGTCGACCTGCTCCCACTGACCGACGTCGGCGCTCTCGAAACAGGCGTCCCCACCGGCGCGCAGGATCAGATCGATCGTGCTCTCGCCACCTTCAAGGGGCGCGTTCACCACATCCGCGAGCACTACTCGGGCGCCTTCCCGCGCGAACGTCAAAGCGATCGCCCGACCGATTCCGGAGCTTGCTCCGGTGACCACGGCGACACTTCCCGCAAGCAACTGTGACATGACGCACTCCGATGACGGCTCGGCTGACAAGACGCCCGGGCGGCGTTCGATCTCCCGACCATAGAACAGATTCGCCGTGAAGACTACCGGGTCCAGCGCCGCGCACGTCGATCTCGATCTGGCCGCGACCCTGTTCGGGGAGCTCGAGCGGGCAACCCGCCGCGGACGCGGCATCGTGCGGGACAGTTACGGCCCGGGCGAGCAGGCCGCGCATGATATCGTCCGCACGGCCGCCGAGAGGCTCGGTCTCGAGGTCTCGGTCGATGCGATCGGCAACCTCGCCATGACACTAGCCGGGAAGGATCGGCGTGCGCCGCGCATTCTCATGGGCTCGCACCTGGACAGCGTGCCGCAAGGGGGGAACTTCGATGGCGCCGCAGGAGTCGTTGCCGGCCTATGTGCCCTGGCTGCGTTGCGCCGGGTGGGTTTCGTGCCGCCGTGCGATATCAGCGCGCTGGCGATCCGCGCCGAGGAGTCTTCCTGGTTCGACGTCTCCTATCTCGGGAGCGCCGGTGCCTTCGGTCTGCTCGACCCGGCGTGCCTTGCCGTGCGGCGGTCGGACAATGGGCGGACGCTCGAAGAGACCCTGCTCGAGCGGGGATTTGACCCCGAGGCTATCCGGAAGCGGCGCCGGCTCCTCGAGCCGGGGCAGGTGCGAGCCTACCTCGAGCTGCATATCGAGCAAGGTCCCCGACTGGTGGCGGAAGGGCTGCCCGCGGCCGTCGTGACAGGAATTCGCGGCTGCAAGCGCTTCCGGAATGCGCACTGCGTCGGGGAATACGGACACTCGGGTGCGCTGCCGCGCCCGTTGAGACATGACGCGGTCGCAGCCACCGTTGCGCTGTTGCATGAGCTCGAGAGGCTGTGGCTACGTGAGGAGGCGCAGGGTGCGGATCTGTTGATCACCACAGGAGAGCTGTACACGGATGCGGCCGCGCACGCCCCGAGCAAGGTGGCTGGTGAGACGCGGTTCGTGATCGATCTACGCAGCGTGTCGCAGAGTGTGATGGAGGCGGTCGCCAGCGAAGCGCGGCGCGCAGCCGGGCGGATCGGAGGCCAGTATCGGGTGTCCTTCGATCTGGGCCCGGCGACCGATTCGCCGCCGGCGATGATGGATACGCGCCTGAGGGCCGCCTTGATGAGCCTGCTCACGCAACCGCTGGAAATGCCCAGTGGGGCCGGGCACGATGCTGCGGTGTTTGCCCACGTGGGGGTTCCCTCGGCCATGATCCTGGTGCGCAACGATCATGGCAGTCACAATCCGGATGAGGCCATGACGCTGGAGGATTTCGCGGTGGGTACCCGCGCAATGATCAGCTTGCTGCAGCACTTCCCGCTGTGAAGCACCGCGAGAAGCCATGACTCTGCTCATTACCGGGGCGACGGGCTTTGTCATGAGCGTGCTCGCGCGGCAGTGGCTCGATGCCGAGCCGCGCGCCAGGCTGGTGGTCCTCGATGCCTCGCCTGCGGACGCAGCCGCGGTACGCTACTTCGCGCCGGTCGCAGATCGCCTTTCGGTGGTCGTCGCGGACATTACCAGGCCGGATACGTGGCGTGGGGCGCTGGCGCGACACGACATCACTCACGTCGTTCACGGCGCCACGATTACGCCCATCTCGCGCGGCACGGCACGCGAAGCGAAGCGCGAGCCCGAGGCGGAAAACCCCGCGCGCATCGTGGACGTCAACGTAATGGGGACAGTCGCGCTGCTCGACTGGGCCCGCACGCTGTCCGGACTGCAACGATTTATCTACGTGAGCTCCGGTGCCGTGTACAAGCACCACGGCCCCGACCGCTCCGGCGAGCCGTTGCCCGAGGACGGGTACGTCATGCCCCGAACTCTCTATGGCGTCTCCAAGCTGGCGTCCGAGCTGATCACCGAGCGTTATGGGGAGCTGTTCGGACTGTCCACGACGTCCGTGCGGCTTTCCTCGGTCTACGGGACCATGGATCGCCCCACGGCGAGCCGGAATTTCCGCCACGTCCCGAACCGGATTGCGCACCTGGCTGTTGGTGGCGTGAAGCGCGTGCGCGTCAACACGCTTGAGGCAGTTGGCGATTACGTGCACGCAGAAGACGTTGCGCACGCAATTATCGCCCTGCTGCGTCTCCGGCAAGTGCACTACAGCGCCTACAACATCGCGATGGGCCACACAACGCGTCTGGGCAGTCTCGTGGACTGGGCGGCCGAGAAGTATCCTGGCTTCCATGCCGAGATCAGCCCCGCTGAGGACGCCGACATTGTGCAGGACCCCTCCCGAATGGATGGCATGTGGGGCGCCTACGATATCTCCCGGATCCACGCGGAGACGGGTTGGAAGCCGAGGCCCGCGCGCGAAGCTCTGCATGCCTACATGGACTGGATTGCGGCAGAAGGTGCTGCCGTGGCGCCTGCGAGTGCAGGAGGCGTGAGTTGAATCCAACGGATCCCTATCCGCGCGATCTCATCGGGTACGGCGGTCATCCGCCGGATCCGTGCTGGCCGGGTGGCGCCCGGATCGCCGTCTCACTGGTGCTCAACTACGAGGAAGGCGGCGAGTGCAACATCCTGCACGGCGATACTCACTCGGAATCCGTCCTGACGGACGTGGGAGGGGAGCCGCTCGCGAAGATGCGCAATCTCAATGTCGAGTCGAATTTCGAGTACGGCAGCCGGGTCGGATTCTGGGAGATCCTGCGGATCCTGCGGGAGCGGCAGGTGGCGGCTACGGTGTACGCCGTCGGCATGGCGCTCGAGCGCAATGCGCCGGCGGCGGCCGAGCTGGCCGCAAGTGGCCTCGAGGTCGCCTGCCACGGCCAGCGCTGGATCGACTATCAGGCGGTTCCCGAGTCGGTCGAGCGCGAGGACATTCGCAAGAACATCGAGGTCGTGACGCGGCTGATCGGTCGGCGGCCCGTGGGCTGGTACACCGGCCGCCCGGGTCCGAACACACGGCGGCTGGTCGCCGCGGTGGGCGGCTTCCTCTACGAGAGCGATGCTTACAATGACGACCTGCCTTACTGGGTACGTGCCGGAGCCACCTGGCAGCTCATCCTCCCGCACAGTTTCGATTGCAATGACAGCCGGCTCCAGCGGGGCGGGGATTTCGGCACAGGCGATGACTACTTCCGCTATTGCCGGGATGCATTCGACTGGTTGTACCGACGTGGCGGCGCGGGCAGCCCGCGGATGATGACCGTCAGCCTGCATGCCCGCATCATCGGGCGCCCCGGGCGCATCGCGGCCCTCGAGCGTCTGCTCGATCACATCCAGCGGCACGAGTCAGTCTGGCTGTGCGATCGGGCGACACTCGCCCAGCACTGGAGAGCACTGCACCCGGCGCCCGCAACGGGGTGAAGAGAGGTCTCGCATGGATTACATCCGGTTCGGGCAAACGGGCCTCCAGGTCTCGCGGCTGTGCCTCGGTACGATGTCGATGGGCAGCTCGGCGTGGAAAAAGTGGGTTCTCGATGAGGCCGAGTCGGTTCCCATCCTGAGCCGGGCACTGGATCTCGGCATCACCTTCTTCGACATGGCCGACTGGTACTCCAGCGGCCGCAATGAGGAGGTGGTGGCGAGAAATCTGCTGAAAATGAGCCAGCGCGAGCCTCTGGTGCTTGCGACCAAGGTCTTCTATCCGATGAGCGACGACCCGAATGACCGGGGCCTGTCCCGCAAGCACATTGCAACCTCGATCGACCGCTCACTGTCGCGAATGGGCACGGATTACGTGGATCTGTACGTCATCCATGCGTTTGACGCGGAGACGCCGATCGAGGAGACGATGGAGGCCCTGCATGACACCGTCCGCGCCGGCAAGGTGCGCTACCTCGGCGCCTCCACCATGTATGCGTGGCAATTCGCCAAGATGAATCACGTGGCCGCAATGCATGGCTGGACACCGTTCATCAACATGCAGTGCCAGTACAACATCCTGTACCGCGAGGAGGAGCGGGAAATGCTGCCCTACTGCCGCGATCAGGGCATTGCCGTCACGACCTTCAGTCCCCTCGCGCGCGGTTTCCTCGCGCGCGAAGGTGGCGCAACCGCGCGCACTGCGCACGACCTCTATCAGGAGTTCTACGGAGACGACATTGATCGCGAGATCGCGCGCCGGGTACGGGAAGTCGCCACGCGCAGAGGCGTGAGCGCAGCGCACGTGGCCATGGCCTGGGTGGCGGGAAGCCCCAACCATAACATCCCGATCGTGGGGGCCGCGAAGCCCAGTCACCTCGAGGCGGCGGTGGAGGCGCTGGCGCTTAAGCTCGATCCCCAGGAGAGGGCCTTCCTCGAGGCGCCCTACAGACCGCGCGACGAGATCAACGACCAGCAGCCGGTGCGGCGGCCGCGCGCGCTGCATCCAGGCTGAGCTTTCAGCCCATCAACCAGCCGCTGTCCTGTCGAACTTCGATGAGCGTAGGGCGGTCCGCGACGAGCGCATTGCGCACGGACTTGCCCAGCTCCTCGGCGTTGGCGGGACGCGTGGCGTGACAGCCGAGGCTGCGCGCCAGACCCAGAAAATCGGGACTTTTCGGCTCCACGCCGATGCGGGGAATCTGCCGCCGGTCCATCTGGTCCACCATCTCCTTCAACGCATCGTTGTTCCAGACGATCACCGGCAGCGCCAGGCGTTCCTGCGCCGCCGTGGCCAGCTCGTTCACCATGAACATGATCCCGCCGTCCCCCGCGACGGCCATCACCGGCCGATGGGGCGCGCCTACCTTGGCCCCTACCGCCATGGGCAACGCAGCTCCCAAGGCGCAGTAGTTTCCGGAGTAGTACCAACAGCGTTCCACTTCCATCGGCATTGCGAAACAGCCCGTGTAGACAATCTGCGTGGCATCGCCGATCACGATCGTATCGGCCGGCAGGGCCGAGCGCAGGATCTTCCATACGCGTGCGTGCAACTTCTCGACTTCGGTCATTTTCGCGGCATTGCGGGCCAGGATGTCCCGTACCCGGTGCTCGGCTTGCGAGCGCTGCGCGGTCGGGTTGCGGGCGGCGAGGGCTGAGGACAGGGCGAGCAGGGCGCCACGGGCGTCGGCCTGGATGGGCACCGCTGCGGAATACACCGAGGTCAGCTCCGTCGGATCGATGTCGACGCGGATGATGTCGCCCCCTATTTCGAGCTTCTGCAGGAAATGGTCACCGGGGGCAACCTCCGATCCGACGAGCAGCACCACGTCAGCCTCGGCGAGGGCCTGCCGGCTCGCGTCCTGCAGGACCGAGCAACCCAGCGACAGGGGATGGGAGTAGGGGAGGATCCCTTTGCCGGCGTTGGAGGACAGAACCGGAGCGCCGATGCGCTCGGCGATCCCGGTGAGCGGCTCGCGCGTACCGACGGCTCCCCCTCCGACCAGAATCAGTGGGCGCTGCGCTCGCGTGAGCCGCTCCGCGGCCTCTTCGATCGCTGCCGGATCGGCCATTGGCAAGGACGGGGCGCGGCGGACCTTCCAGTCCGCCTCCAGAGGCAGCGGCAGCACGTCCCGGGGCAGCGACAGGTGCACCGGCCGCGGCCGGCTGCCGCGAAATATCGCATAGGCGCGTGCGACCAGCTCCGGGAACTCCTCCGGATAGCGGATCATTGCGCTGAAGGCCGTGAATCCCGCCGTCACCGCCGCCTGGTCGTCCAGCTCGTGGATCGCTCCCCAACCTTTCCCGTGCGTGACGGTGGGGCATGCGCCGGATAAGACGAGCATGGGTTGCGAGTCGCAGTACGCCTGGGCGATGCCGGTCGCCGCATTCGTGACGCCGGGCCCGGCAATGATCGTGCAGACACCGGGCTTGCCGGTGGCGCGCGCATATCCGTCCGCCATCAGACTGGCGCCCTGCTCGTTGCGACATTGCACGTGGCGGATTCCCGTAAGGGAGATTCCCCGGTAGAGATCCAGGGTCATGGTCCCGGCCATGCCAAAGACCGTGTCTACCTCGTAGGCGGCCAGCAGCTGCATGATGGCGTCGGCGAAGGTCGTAGCTTTCAAGTTCTGGTTTCCCCGTCTGCTGGTGGCAGCGCGAACGGCACCGTCAACCGATCCGGCGGCAAGGTCGATCGTTGGGGCCAGCGCGCGGCGAAATTCTACACGGGCCCGCTCAATATCGTAGTTCATCTCCATCGGAGGGCGGCAGGCATGGCCAGTGCGACGGCGCCACAGGACGGAGCTGTCGAGCTCATCTCGATGTGGATCGCACCTTTTGCGCGCGGGTGCGGCGTTGAGGATGCACTCATCGAAGCGGTCGCTGCCTGGGGCCGGGAACAGGGCGCAGCTCGCCTCAGCCTGGCGGTATTCGAGAGCAACGCACGCGCCCTCGCTCTGTACTGCAGGCATGGCTTTGTCGATTGCGGCCCGCTCACGGCCGATTCCGCCATGGCTTCGGAACGCCGGATGCTACGAGATCTGTAGATGCCGGGGCGTGCTCTCCCGAAGTAGGCATTTGCAACATCGCGCCGCCGGAGCAGGATCTGCGAAAACCGCGAAGGAGTTCCCATGCACGATCGCAAGCTGGGCCGCAATGGCCCGACTGTCTTTGGCGTTGGCCTGGGCTGCATGAGCATCGGCATCGCCGATGTCTACACGAGCAGCGTGAAGAGCGATGAAGAGGCGGTCGCGCTCATTCATCGCGGGCTCGATCTCGGTATCACCCTGCTCGACACGGCGGATGTCTACGGCAATTCGGAAGTCCAGGTCGGTAAGGCGCTCAAGGGGCGTCGCGACAAGGTGACGCTCGCCACGAAGTTCGGATTTCAAACAGGCGTCAGCGCGAACCAGCGGCGCGAGGCGGCCGGCAGAATGATTGACGGCAGCGCGGCGTACGTACAGCGCGCTTGCGAGGCATCCCTGCAGCGCCTGGGCGTGAACCATATCGACCTCTACTATCTGCACCGCGTGGATCCCAACACTCCGATCGAGGAGACGGTTGGCGCGATGGCGAATCTGGTCAAGCAGGGAAAGGTCCGTCACATCGGCTTGTCCGAGCCTTCGCCGGCGACCGTTCGCCGTGCTCACAAGGTGCATCCCCTGACTGCGATCCAGACCGAATATTCGCTCTTCAGCCGGGAGCCGGAAGACGAGTTGATCCCGCTGCTGCAGGAGCTCGGGGTCGCGTTGGTGGCCTACAGCCCGTTGGGCAGGGGCTTCCTGGCGGGTCGGTTCCGCAGGCCGGAAGACCTGGCCGCCGACGACTGGCGTCGCGGCAATCCGCGCTTCCAGGGCGAGAATTTCGCCAGGAATCTGCAACTGGTCGAGCATCTGCACGACCTGGCCGGGCAGAAAGGCTGCACTCCGGCACAGCTCGCCCTCGCGTGGCTGCTCGCCGGCCATGACAACGTAATCCCGATTCCAGGCACCAGCAGTGCGAAACGCCTGGAGGAAAACGTCGGCGCGGCCGATGTGAAGTTGACCAGCCGGGAGCTGGCGCGGATCGAGGAGATCGCCCCGCTGGGTGCCGCGGCCGGCGGACGTTACAACGAGGCGATGGCCCGGCTGCTGAACGGCTGACGTTCGGGAGCTCGCGGCGGGAAGGGAGGCCGTTGGGTGGGGGCGCCCGGGGCGCGGCGAGCGCCAGCAAGGAGGGCGTCGCTGGTCCGCCCCGCATGCGCGCCGAGCCGTGCGCCGCGCCTCCCTGGCACTGGTAACATCAGCTCGCGTTCCACCGACAACCGGGTGATCGATATGCGCGCCAGGCACAGGAATCACGCCTTCGCTGTTGCATTGATGCTGGCGACCGCGCTTGCGGCTCGTGCAAACGCCGACGAGTACGTCAAGACGTACTCGGTCGGGACTCACCCCGAGGTCCGAGTACTGGCCGGCGACTGCAGCGTCCGCGTCATCACCTCAGACACCAATCAGGTTGAATTCCACGTCCGCTCGGAAGGGGTGCGCGCGGCGATCGGCGTTGGCGGGGAGGTCAAGGTCGATTCGCAACAGAGCGGCCAGGTCGTGGAGCTGACCGTGAAGACCACTCCTTCGGTCATGCTCGGTTTCAACAGCAGAAGGCTGGAGGCGGAAGTTCACATGCCCGCAGATGCGGATCTGCAGGTGGACACTCACGACGGCTCGGTCGAGCTCTCGGCCGTTCGTGGCAACATCGCGATTCACAGCAAGGACGGGTCGATCAGGGCCACGCAGCTCTCGGGACGAATCGAGCTGGATACCTCGGACGGCAGCATCACGGCCGGGAGCCTGAAAGGTGAAGTCCGGCTGCATAGCCGGGACGGCTCGATCGGAGCGGACGCAATGGACGGCAAGCTGGACGCGTCCACCGGTGACGGTTCCATCCGGGCCGAAGGTCGATTCGATGCCCTCGATCTCAAATCCGGAGACGGTTCCGTCACCGCGCGAGCCGCACGCGGCTCCAAGATGACCTCCGGTTGGAGGGTGGAGTCGGGAGATGGCTCGGTACGGGTGAGCGTTCCGTCGGATTTGCAAGCCAACCTGGATGTCAGCAGCAGAGACGGAGCGGTCAGCGTGGAGATGCCCATCACTGTCCAGGGCATGCAGAGCAAGTCGGCCATCCGCGGCACGTTGAACGGCGGCGGTCCTCTTCTCACGGTCCGCAGCAGCGACGGGTCGGTGCGCTTGGAGGGGATCTAACTAGGCTGGCCTCTCATCTGGTGGTTTCGCGCAGCTTCCTGCCCCCTGATTTGACTATGTAGCTTCATGTCACGTCACGCGACCGTAGCCACCCGGCCCAAAGCATACGCTTCTCCGGGTACTCGCGGCATCACGAGAACTCCGTAATATCGTGCGGGCGGTAGGAGTTCCAATCATGTTGGGAAGAGATCTGCGCTGGGATGGGTCCTGCAGACCCGCCTCGTGTCGAGGGCGGCAGGCGATGCCGCTGGCTATTCTCCTCGCGGCACTTCCACTGCAACATCTGCCAGCTCACGCCTCAAGCTTGTCCGGTCAGGTCGCCGATGCCATCGACCGCCACTATCTTTGTGCGGATTGCGACGGGTGGAAGGCACTGCGCCCTGGGTTTCTCGCGCAAAGCGCCTTGACCGCTGCATCTGTTGATCAACTGCTCATGCGGCTGCACGACAGCGATCTTCACCTCCTGACTACTGATCAGATGGCAATGCTGCGAGCGGAGACAGCCGGAGACGAACGCGGAATCGGCTTGGTGGATTTTGCCGTCACCGTTGACCCGAACACCGGCGGTCCGCAGGTGGTGACACCCCTGCTCGACTCTCCGGCGTTCAGGGCCGGCCTCAAGCCCCGAGACATCATCCTTTCCATCGATGGCAAGTCGACGATGGGCCTCATTCACGAAGATGTTATGGCCTTGTTGAGAGGCGGCCCAGGGGCGGTGAGGCTGAGCGTCTCGCGCGACGGGCTTGAGCGTTCCATCGACGTTCCCACCTCGACATGGAAGGAAGAAGCGGTCGCCGCGCGCGATCTGCAGGTTGGTGGGAAGCATCTGGGATATATGGCTGTACGCCTGTTCACAGCCGATTCGGGGGACAAGGTGCGTAAGGCGGCCGAGTCTTTCGCCGCCCGCGGTGTGGATCGATGCATTCTCGATCTGCGTAACAATCCTGGCGGGTATCTCGATGCGATGGCTGCAGCCGGCAGTGCCTTCACCGATCAAGTTCTTGGCTGGATGGTGCACCGTGATGGCACGCGGGATGCGATTCATTCCTCTTTTCCGGTGAAGCAACGAATGCAGCTCGCCGTTCTGGTGAATGAGGGTACGGCGAGCGCGGCGGAGATTCTGGCTGCCGGCCTCCGCGAGGCAGCTGGAGCGAGGCTGGTGGGCTCACAGACCTTTGGAAGGGGCCAGGTCCAAACCTACATTGAGCTTAATAGCTCCACAGGAATTTTGATTCCCGTCGCGAGCGCGCAAACCCCCAAGGGCGTGCAGTTCAACAGGCGCTCGGGTCTTCATCCTGATATCGCCGCCAGTTCGGACCCGCAGCCCGGGGCCGGCGATGCAGCCTATGCGAAAGCGCTCGAGTTGCTGGTTAGAGGATGATTGCCGATGCGTCTATTCCGCCGACGTGCGTAAACGCCGGAGAGCCGGAAAAAAACGAGAATTTAAGTGGTGCCCGAGGTCGGAGTCGAACCGACACGCTTTTAAGGGCGGCGGATTTTGAGTCAGGTAACATGTAGGCTAAATACCTGTTTTTACATCAAAAATCCGCGGACCTATAGATTATGTGTAGCCAGATCTGTAAGCGATGGGGTCGCCCTGAACCAGCCACTGTCATTGCTCAGCAAGCGTCCGTGACAGAGCGGGTCAGGGGGAGTAGGATTTAATCCTACTGGAACTGGAGCTAGCCATGCGGACGACGCAGCAGATGAGCATCACACTGCCCAACGAACTCGCCTTGGCTGTGAAGGAGAAGGTCGCTTCGGGCGAATATGCGAGCGAAAGCGAAGTCATTCGAGATGGACTAAGGGTTCTGATGGCTCGCGATCGAGCCGTCGAGCGCTGGCTGCGCGATCAAGTCGCACCGGCTTACGACGCACTTAGAGCGGACCCGTCGCGCGCAGTAAGCGCCGCACAAGTCCGAGAGCGGCTGTCGGCCGAATATAAAAAGTCCAGAACCAAGAAATGATGCGGTATGAGGTTGTCTTCTCGCCGGAGGCCGAGGACCAACTGACGGACCTATATTGCTACATCGAAAGGGAAGCGACCGCCGACGTGGCGTTCGGGTATACAAGCCCAGTTATAATGGCGGTCTGATTTAGGCTTTGTGTAACGGGA
This sequence comes from Steroidobacteraceae bacterium, assembly GCA_035710545.1. GTDB lineage: Bacteria > Pseudomonadota > Gammaproteobacteria > Steroidobacterales > Steroidobacteraceae > 13-2-20CM-66-19. The sequence continues at coordinate 9,538 of DASTDD010000322.1, read as the reverse complement.
TGTGTAAATCAGCGACCGCAAATCCAAGTGTTCCCATCGCACAGACGGATCGCCGCCTCCGGGATGACCATCCAGCGTCCGCGCAGTGGGCTCCAGCTCGCTATGCTCATGCATCGAAGATCGGACCAGCTGACCTTATCCGTCTACCACACCGAAAGCTTCACACGAATGCGACGGGACGCACCGCACACCTTACAATGGGCTCGCTATGGAGGCAGCCATGACAAACGTGACGGTTCAACTCAGTGACCGCGAGATCAAGGCACTCAAGGCGCGCACAGGAAAGCGAAGCGCAGCAGCGGCACTGAAGGCCTGGGCTGCCCGGGCAAATCCGAGGCGTTCCGCCGCCGAACTCCGAGCCGCCCTCAAGGAGTCGTTGGAAGAGGAAGCCACCAGTAAGGGGCGCGGCTTTACCAGCGGCCGCGAGGCCATTCGTTGGCTCGAGAGCTAGTCATTCTCCCGCGCTTCAAGCGCGATTACCGAAACGCCCGTAAGCACGTAGAGTTCGACGCGGAGACGCTCGAATATGTATTCGACGCCCTGATCTCCGGCGAAAGGCTCCCATCGGCCCTCCGCGAGCATCGACTCGGAAAGCGTAGCGAGAACTGGAGTGGCTTCACGGAATGCCACCTCGGAGCTGACCTCGTGCTCATCTATCGAGTCCGTCGGCGCACGGTGACCCTCCATCGCATGGGGACGCACGCGCAGTTGTTTGGGAAGGCGGGGCGCAGGAGCCAAATGGTACGGCGCCCCCGCAAATCGAAATGACTCACAGGCCGCGGAGGAGATCTCCAACCCGTAGATGCCGCGTTCGCTGAGCGTACCAAGCACTGCGAGTCCAAGAGTGTCTTGCGTATCTGCGTTTCCCCGCGTCCGAGCGCCTTGAGATGCAACGGAGAGAGTCACTTTCAGGTCATCCGCAGCGATTCCATGTGTAAGAAATGTGTAAGCGATTTGGTTCGCGCAATCAGCGTGTTGCGCGCCCAAAGTCCGCTGCGCCTATCTCGTGGTAGGGCAAGGCCTGGCAAACACGGATAGATCGACGATTTAATGGTGCCCGAGGTCGGAGTCGAACCGACACGCTTTTAAGGGCGGCGGATTTTGAGTCCGCTGCGTCTACCAATTCCGCCACTCGGGCAATCGTCAGCGGGCCAGAAATCTCTTATTTATCAAGGATCTCTGTCCATGCTGTGTGCCGCGCCGCAGCGGGGTGCCGGCGGCGCGGATTGCAAAGTATAAACCGCGTGCGACCTTTCTGGCCGATCGCGCATCTAATCCGCCGTGGCCACGTTGTCGCAAATCGACATTCCCTCCGAGGTGCTGGCCCGTGCGCGCGCGGGCGACGAGGCGGCCCAGGCTGAGATTTACGCGGCGCTCGCTCCGGCAGCCTTCGGGCTGATCCGGCGTCTCGCGGGAAACAGGGCACTCGCCGACGACCTTTTCCAGGAAACGATGCTGACGCTGTATCAGCGTCTGCGAGATTTTCGTGGGGAGGCGCCGTTGGGTGCGTGGGTACGCCAGATCGCGGTTACGCGCTGCCTGATGTACCTGCGGTCGCCGTGGCACCGCGCGCGGCTGCTTGCCAGCCGAGACGAGGATTCCGACGACTGGTACGAAAGTCATCTGCCGACCACGGCCGCTGCGAGCGCAGAAAGCCTGGATGTGGAGCGGGCACTTGCCAGTCTCACGCCGACCGCGCGCGCGGTGGTATGGCTTTTCGAGGTCGAGGGCTACTCGCATGAGGAGATCGCCCGCTCCTTCGGCCGATCGGTGAGCTTCTCGAAGTCGCAGCTTGCGCGGGCGCACAGCAGATTGCGGGAGTGGTTCGAGCCCCGCGTGGATCGTCAGACATGTACACCGATGTAGAGCAGCACACACAGGCAATTGCATGCCGTCTGCGGCAGTTGCCACCCGAGTTGGCTCCGCCATACAACTGGCAGGAGTTCAAGCGTCGTTCGCAACGGACCTTCGTGCTCGGAAGCGCGGCAAGCACCTGGCGTCACGCCGCGCTGGCTGCCGGAGTGATCGTGGCCATCATCGCCGTGCTGGTCTGGAGCCGCACCGAGGTTCCGGCTCCGAGAACCGTCAACGCACGCCCCAGTCTCGGCAATCCGCATGCGCTCGGCAGACCGCTCGGCGAAGAGTCACTCGAGAATGCGGAGCCACTTCGCTCCCCCACGGCCGGCGGTCAGCCGGCAGACGAGCTCCTGCAGGCAAGCGATCCGTCTGCACGGGCCGCGCGCTCACGCGCCCTCGAGCGCTGGCTGGCAGCGATGCCACAGGAGCCCGCGGTCGTGCGAGTGGGGACCCGTGCCGCTGTCACGGGGCTGGAGGACCAGCTGGCCCAGGTGGACGATCTTCTGACGAGCATGCGATTGGATGGAGCGGGGCAGGAACGCCTGGTCATGCTCCAGCGTGAACGCACCAGGCTGATGGGCTCGCTCGTGCAGGTGCGTTACGCCGAGGCCCTGGATTCCCAGGCTTCGCCGTGACCCGCAGTGGCACCCGCGGCCGATCATTCGAGAATCGAGGTACTTCACCGTGAACTACAACCGAGTCACCCTGGCTGTGATGCTGCTGTTGGCCAGCAACGCAGCCCTTGCCGCCGCCGATGTCACCGCGGTCGATGCGGAAGCGATTGCCGCAGCCGCCAACAAGGCCGCCGAGCAGGCCGCCGCATACGCGGACAAAGCCGCTGCCGAAGCGAACGGCATCATGTTGGCGGCGGAGAACGAGACCAGTGACGCCAACACGAAAGCGCTCGAGGCACAGCTTCAGGCCGCACGCGCAAGGCTCGAGCAAGCCGCCCACGAAGTGGCCGACCTGTCTGCCCGGATGAGCGGCCCGCTCGTCGAGCAGTTCATGACGCTCGGAGGTGAGGGGTTCTCACGCGGCATCATCGGGGCGCAGCTCGATCCGGCCAGCGGACCCGATGGCGCCCGGATTGACGAAGTAAGTCCCGGAGGACCGGCCGCGGACGCCGGCCTGCGGGCTGGCGATGTCATCGTGTCAGTGAACGGCACGGACGTGAAAGGCAACGACACGGCCAGGCAGGTCTATCACCTGATGCACGCCGTGACGCCGGACAGCAAGGTGAAGGTCCGGGTCATGCGAGAGGGCAAGGCTCGGGAGTTTGTCGTCACCACCCGACCGGGCTTGTCATTCCATGACTTCCACATGCCCCCGATGCCGCCCGATGGCGACTTCCAGCTGCCGGAGGTGATGATGTTCCACAAACCGCTGGCGCAGATGGAGCTCGTCACCCTGACGCCGCAACTGGGCCGCTACTTTGGCAGCGACAAGGGTGTGCTGGTCGTGCGGGCCCCGAAGGACTCGGGGTTCAAACTGCAGGACGGGGATGTGATCCTGGCGATCGATGGCCGCGAGCCGACCAGCGGCTCGCACGCCACGCGGATTCTCGGCTCCTATCAGCCGGGCGAGAAGATCTCCCTGCGGCTCATGCGCGACCACAAGGTGATCACCGTCGAGACCACCCTGCCCGAGCGGGAGGGGCCGGAGCGCCGCGTGAGGATGATCCACGAAGAGGCGCCTGCCTGAGAGCTGCGGCGGTTGCTACCATGAGCCGGTGCAGCGCGAGGACTTTGCCTATGAGCTCCCGCCGGAGCTGATCGCCCAGGCGCCCCTCCCCGAGAGGTCGGCCAGCCGGATGCTGGTGCTGGATGCGGCCGCCGCAGAACCTGGCCCGCCGGCACCGGGCGCCAGCGGGCTTCGCGATTGCAGGGTGTGCGATCTGCCTGGCCTCCTGCGGCCCGGCGACCTGCTCGTGCTGAATGACACGCGCGTCGTCGCGGCGCGCCTGATGGGGACGAAACCCTCCGGCGGACGGGTCGAGGTCTTCCTGGAACGGGCGGTGGGCCATACGCAGGCGCTCGCGCAACTGCGCGCAAGCAAACCAATCCGCGAGGGACTGGAGGTCGCCACTGCCGGCGGCCCGGTGCGGATTCTCGGCCGCGAGGCGGATCTGTGGCTGGTCGAAGTTCCCGGACCGGCGCTCGAGTTCTTCGAGAAGTGGGGCGAAGTGCCCCTTCCGCCCTACATCGACCGTCATCCCACGGCGGATGACCGCGAGCGTTACCAGAGTGTGTTCGCCCGCGAACCGGGCGCGGTGGCGGCTCCCACCGCCAGCCTGCATTTCGATGCGTCTCTGTTGGCCCGGATCGGCGCGCGCGGGGTGAGCCAGGCATTCATAACACTCCATGTTGGTGCCGGAACCTTTCAGCCCGTGCGCACGCACGACCTGGAATCGCATACGATGCATGCCGAGCGCGTGACGGTGAGCGCCGCCACGATGGCCGCAGTCAACAGCGCGCGGGCGGCGGGTGGTCGTGTCGTGGCCGTCGGTACGACGGTCGTGCGTGCTCTGGAATCGGCGGCCCTCGTTGCTTCGAGTCGCGGCTGGTCGGGCGAGACACGCCTGTTCATCCGTCCCGGTTTTCGGTTTCGGCTGGTGGATGCTCTGCTGACGAATTTTCACCTGCCCGAATCGACGCTGCTCATGCTGGTGTGCGCGCTGGGGGGCAGCGAGTCTGTACTGGCAGCGTATCGGCACGCCGTACAGGAACGGTACCGGTTCTTCAGCTATGGAGACTGCATGTTTCTGACGCGTTTCCCGGAGCAGGCTTGAGGCCTGCATTCGAGGTGTTGTCGAGCGACGGTGCCGCCCGGCTCGGGCGCCTCACTCTGGCGCACGGCGTGGTCGAGACCCCGGCGTTCATGCCTGTTGGCACGTATGGGACCGTGAAAGCGATGACTCCCGAGGAGCTCACGAACCTCGGTGCGCAGATCGTGCTGGGCAACACGTTCCACCTCATGCTGCGGCCAGGCACACAGGTCATCGATGCCCACGGCGGCCTGCATCGCTTCATGCATTGGCCGCATCCCATTCTGACCGACTCGGGCGGGTTCCAGGTGTTCAGCCTGAAGAGCCTGCGCCGGATCACGGAGGAGGGTGTGCGCTTTCGCTCTCCCATCGACGGCAGCGAGGTTCGTCTGACGCCCGAGGATTCGATGGCAGTGCAGCTCAGCCTGCGCTCCGACATAGCCATGGCGCTCGATGATTGCACGCCCTATCCGGCCACCGAGCAGCAGGCGCGCGAATCCATGGAACGCTCGATGCGCTGGGCCGCGCGCAGTCACGAGCACTACCACCGCCCGGAGCCCCCCGGGGGACTGTTCGGTATCGTGCAGGGCGGCATGTACGCCAACCTGCGCCTGGCTTCCCTGGAGTCCTTGAGCGAACGGGACTGGCCCGGGCTGGCCATCGGGGGCCTCGCCGTCGGGGAACCGGAAGAGGAGCGGCTGCGCATCCTGGAGACCCTGACCCCCCTGCTGCCTCCCAACCGCCCTCGCTACCTCATGGGAGTCGGGCGTCCGGAGGACATCGTTGCCGCGGTATTGCGCGGGGTTGATATGTTCGATTGCGTCATGCCGACCCGCCATGCCCGCAACGGCCACCTGTTCACCTCGGCCGGCGTCATCAACATCCGCAACAGCGCACACCAGACGGACCTGGGGCCCGTCGATCCGGGGTGCGCCTGCTACACCTGCCGTCACTACACGCGGGCCTATCTGCGCCACCTCGACCGCTGCAATGAGATCCTCGGGTCGCGACTGAACACGGTGCACAACCTGTATTTCTACCTGCAGCTCATGCGCACCCTGCGCGAAGCGATCGCCGCCGGACGCCTCACGAGCTGGGCGCAGGGGTACCTGGCCGGCCGGCGGGCCGCCGCGGATGCTGTGGCATAATGCCGCCCCTTCGCTCCGGCCGGCCCCGATGCCTGCCGGGGCTTTTCCGAGCAAGGTGATGCATGAACGCTCTGATTCCCGATGCCTGGGCCCAGGCGGCGCCCGGGGCCGCCGGCGGCAACCCGTTTGCGATGCCCATCCTGCTGGGGCTGTTCATCGTAGTCTTCTATTTCATCCTCATCCGGCCCCAGCAGAAGAAGGCCAAGGAGCACCAGAGCCTGGTCTCCAAGCTCGCCAGCGGCGATGAGGTCGTGACGAACGGAGGGCTCCTCGGGCGTGTCGTAGAGGTGGGGGACCACTTCGTGACGCTGGAGATAGCCGAGGGTGTGCGCGTGAAAGTCCAGAAGTTCCAGATTGCCTCCCTGATGCCCAAGGGCACTCTGAAAAGCGCCTGACCATGCTCGAATACGCCCGCTGGAAGTACGTTCTCGTCACGGTCGTCCTGCTGCTGGGCGTGCTGTTCGCGCTGCCGAACGTCTTCGGTGACGATCCCGCTCTGCAGCTCGCCCGCAAGGACCGGGCCCCGGTGGCCGCCGACGCGCTGCCGGCCGTCGAGTCGTTTTTGCGCGAGCGGAGTATCCAATTCGAAAGGAGCTACATCGACAGCGGCCGCATGATGGTGCGCTTCGCCAACGTCCCCGAACAGCTGAAGGCGCGTGATGCGGTCAACGACCACTTCAAGGACACCTACGCGACCGCGCTCTCGTTCGCATCGCGCGCTCCGGCCTTCCTGAGAAAAATGGGCCTGCGGCCCATGCCGCTCGGCCTGGATCTGCGGGGCGGGCTGTACCTGCTTTACCAGGTCGATGTCAACGCGGCGGTCGGCCAGCTGCTCGATGGCTATGCCCAGGATGCGCGCCGCGCGCTCTCGACGGCCAACATCGCCTTCAAGGACGTCACCGTGGTGAAGAACGGGAGCGACCGCGCGAACGCCGTCCGGATCGTGTTGCCGCCCGAGGCGGACCTCAGCGCGGCCCGCACGGCGCTGGCGCAGCCGCTGCAGGGCCTGCAGATCACGAACGAGAGTCTGCCAAGCGGCTCCGCGCTGGTGGCGACTCTGACGCCCGCCCAGATCCGTGAGCGCCAGGACTATGCGATGCAGCAGAACATCACCACACTGCGCAATCGCGTCAACGAGCTCGGCGTCTCCGAACCCATCGTGCAGCGTCAGGGACTGGACCGGATCAACGTACAGCTCCCCGGCGTGCAGAATTCGGCGGAGGTGAAGGACATACTGGGTAAGGTGGCGACGCTCGAGTTCCGCCTCGAGGACATGCAGAACAGCGCCTACGAGGCGCAGCAGACCGGGCATGCGCCGATTGGATCCAAGCTGTACACGCACACGCGTTTCGGGCGCCCGATTCTGCTCAAGCGCGAGATCATTGCCACCGGCGATCAACTCACCAACGCCACCAGCACGCCCAGCCAGGAAGGACCCGCCGTCTCCATCAAGCTCGATGCGCGCGCGGGCGAGGCGATGCTGAAGACCACCCGCACCAACCTCAACAAGCGGATGGCCGTGGTACTCATCGAGAAACGGCGCGAGACCAGCGAGGTGAACGGCAAGAAGGTGACGCGCGATGTCACCGACGAGCAGGTGATCAACGATGCGACCATTCGCGGCATCTTCAGCAACAACTTCCAGATCACAGGACTGTCGGCCGGCGAAGCCCGTGAGCTGGCCCTGCTGCTGCGGTCCGGTTCGCTGGCCACCGTCATCTACGAGGTCGAGGAGCGCGCGGTGGGCCCGAGCCTGGGTCGGGACAACATCGACAAGGGTGTCCGGGCGTTGATCATCGGCATGGCCGGCGTCTTCTTCTTCATGGCGATCTACTACAAGACGTTCGGCCTGGTGGCCGATGCCGTGCTGCTCGCCAACGTCATCGTGCTGGCCGCGTTGTTGTCGTTGATGCGCGCGTCGCTGTCTCTGCCCGGCATTGCGGGCATCATCCTGACAGTTGGCATGGCGGTGGATGCCAACGTGCTGATCTACGAGCGCATCCGCGAGGAGATCCGCAAGGGGGTCTCACCACAGGCTGCCATCCGCGCCGGCTTCGAGAAGGCATTCTCGGCGATCGCGGACTCTAACGTCACCACGCTGATCGCCGGTGTGGTGCTCTGGGTGCTCGGGACGGGCGCGATACGCGGCTTTGCAGTGGTGCTCACGCTGGGCATCTTCACTTCGCTGTTCACCGCGCTGATGGGCAGCCGGGCGCTGATCACTCTCATGTACGGCGGCCGTCGCAAGCTGACGCACCTGTCGATCTGAGGTAGCTCGCGTGGAATTTTTCAAGAAGCAGACCAGCTTTCCCTTCATGGCCACCCGCAAGTGGTGGTACGGGCTGTCGGTTCTGCTGATGATCGCCTCCGGTGTGTCGTTCGCCACCCGCGGACTGAATCTCGCGATCGACTTTACCGGCGGCGTCAACGCCACCGCCACGTTCACCCAGACGGCGAATGTCGACGCCGTGCGCAGCGGACTGACTGCCGCCGGATTCAAGGATCCGCAGGTGCAGAACTTCGGCTCCTCGCGCGACATCGTGATCCGCCTGCCGCCCGAAGGGAGTCAGAACGCCACCACGATCAGGGCCAAACTCGAGGGTATCCTGCGCGCGGTCGACCCGAGCGCCCAGGTACAGCAGCTCGATGTCGTCGGCCCGCAGGTCGGCAACGAGCTGAGGACCAGCGCAGCCCAGGCCCTCGGCTCCACGCTGGTGCTTATTTTCCTCTACATTGCCGCCCGCTTTCACACCTGGCGGCTGTCGCTCGGCGCGATCCTCGCCGTCATGCACGATCCGATTCTCGTGCTGGGCATCTTCTCGGTCACGCAGACCTCGTTCGACCTTGCGGTGGTTGCCGCTATCCTGGCGGTAATCGGCTACTCCTTGAACGACACCGTCGTGGTGTTCGACCGGATCCGTGAGCGCTTCGAGACCAACCGCAGGCTGGTGCCTGCGCTGGCCCTCGATCAGTCGATCAACCAGACGCTGTCACGCACGATCATGACGAAATTCGTGACTTCGATCGTGGTGGTCGCGTTGCTGTTTCTGGGCGGCCCCGTGCTGCGGGGATTCTCCGAGGCGTTGCTGATCGGCATCCTCGCCGGGACGTATTCCTCGATCTACATCTCGAGTGCCATTGCGCTCGATTGTGGTCTGACGGCGGAGCACATTTTTCCGACCGTCCGCAAAGCGGCGGCGGACCATCTGCCGTAGGCGCTCGCTGCCGCGCACATGCTCGAGCTGTTCGCGGACCCGCAGGCCTGGCTGGCGTTCATCACGCTGGCGCTGCTCGAGATCGTCCTCGGCATCGACAATCTGATCTTCATCGCCATCCTGGTAGGCCGCCTGCCGGAGGCGCGGCGGGACTTCGGGCGCATCGCCGGGCTGGCGCTCGCGATGCTGACACGCATTGCCCTGCTGTTCTCGATCGTGTGGCTGACCCGCCTGATTCAGCCCTGGTTCCACGTTGCGGGCGTGGCGGTGACCGGGCGCGACGTCATTTTGTTTGTGGGAGGTTTGTTCCTGCTCGTCAAAAGCGTGCTCGAGATCCATCAGACGCTGGAAGGGGCCGGTCGGCAGGCCCGCCAGCCGCCAGCCCTGTCTTCAAGCCTGTGGCTGACGGTGATCCAGATCGCCGTGATCGACATCGTTTTCTCGCTGGATTCGGTTTTCACCGCGGTGGGGCTCGCGAAGGATCTGCCCATCATGGTGGCGGCCATCATCGCCGCCATCCTGGTGATGATGTGGGTCTCGCGGGCAGTGGGGGC
>DASTDD010000321.1:0-7288 GCA_035710545.1 Steroidobacteraceae bacterium | reverse complement strand
TAAGCCGTCATGAGCCCGTCATCGACCCGCATCTTCGCGTCGACTGCGAATCCCTTCGCAGTATCCAGGAATTTCTGCACCGGGACGCCGGTGACCTTGTTGTAGAAGCGCGCCGCGTCCTCGATGCTGGGCATCGGACTTCTCAGGCGATGAGTGTCCGGGTCGGCAACCGCCAGTTCACCCGTCTTCCAGACGGCGTCGTACATGGCATCGTGTGCCTTGCCGAATATTCCCAGAACCTGCGCGGTGCATGCAGCGCGCTGAAACATCGGCCAGTCCTCGGCCTTGTTGAACGATGCCGGCAGGTAGACGAGCTCGGCGTTCGCAGGCAGTGAGCGCTTCAGCTGCTGCATCAGCGGATTGAACTGCGCGCAAAACGGACATGCATAGGAGAATGCCTCGGTCACCTCGACCTTTCCCGGGGCGACGTTCGTATGCTGCGCGGGAACGATGCGAAGGTAGTGCTCGCCTTCCTTCCAGGTCTGTGCCTGGATGGCCGGGGCGAGAAGCGCCATCAGCAGACTCGCCAGTGCAATGTAACCTCGCATGTCAAACCTCTCCTGTGTGCACAACGAACACCGGGCGGGGAACCCGGCGCTCCGGCGAATACCGCACCGGCTCACGCACGGTGACGGCACCATCATGATACGCGACTGGAAATGAACGGCGTAGCGCCGACGGATGGACGGGCCGGCACGCGGGAAATCACTGCCCCTCGAGCGCAACACTGCGCGGCGCGGCCAGGCCGCCGAACCGCTGGTCGATCTTGTTCAAGAGGCGTAGCGCTGCCGCCTGCTTGCCCTGCGCCTGCAGACCCTCAACCTCCTGCAGCCGGGCCGCCATCTCGCCCTCGACGCGCTCCCGGCACCGCGCCAGCCGGCCGGCATCCACCGGCTCGGCCTGCATCAGCAGGTCGAGTGCCCGCGCGAATGCCGGCGCCTGGGCTGGTTTGTGCTCGCCCCACGGCTCAATCACCGTGAGCACGTTAGAGACGCACCACGCCTGCATTGACTGCCGGCTGCGCACATCCTCATTGATGTGGAATGCGTCGTGCTCACCGGTCACGTACACAACGCGTGTCGATTCCTGAAAGCGATGGAACAGATCGGCAGGCGGCAAGGGCACGTGCTCATCACCGATGGGATCGCTGCCGGCATTGAGCAGTACGCCGCGGAACAGGTCCGGATATCCGAGCGCCAGGCGTAAGGCGACCCTCGAGCCACCGGAAAACCCGCCGATGTAGACCCGCTGCGGATCGATCCGATAACGCGCCTCCATATTCCGCACTGCCAGCAATGCGAGCGGCTCGCGCCGGTCGAAGACATTGGCGTCGTTGCCTGAGTTTGCCGCGCTCACGAAAAGCATCCCATGGCTGTCCAGCGCGGCGGTCCAGTCGGGCGGTACCTCATCGGAGGACCACGGCGGGACGAAAACCATGAGCCCGTAGCCATGCGTGGGTGCATTCGGTGGCGTGTAGATCGCAAACCGCTCGCTGGCCAGATCCACGGCCTGCTCGCGCAGCGTCTTGCCGAGCCGAGTCGCCTCGCGGTTGATGCGCAGTCCGTTGAGCGGGCTGAACAGGCGGCGAACCACTTCCTCGCTGCGCGAGTAGTCGGAATACTCCGTGAATACCACCTCTCGCTGCAGTCCGGTCGGAGCGACCGGCGCTTCGATGCCTGCGGCCGGAATTGCGGCCCGGGCGCTGGCGATGAAGAGGAGTACGCCGCGCGCCATTGCGCGTACCGCAAAGCGTGTCATCACGCGCAACTGGTCGGAAGAATTGAGCGGCTCAGGAGATCGATGATAGACGAATCCGCCGGAGCGCTGCAGACGTCTGGGCGCGGCGCGCCAGTCGTGGCATCATCGGCAGTACATGGCTGGTGCGCCAGCCCACAATTGACGCGAGTGGGGATCGGCATTACTTTACGGTGCAAAGCCGGATGTCGGACGTGACAGACCTGTACAGAGCCTTGGCCCAGATCGATGCGATCCGTGGACAGGTTGCTCGCGGGACGGAGTTCCGCGGGTACGGTCCCTTCACGCTCGCGATGACAGGTCTCATGGCATTCATCGCCGCCACGGTGCAATCGCACGTGCTGCGCAGTCCTCAGCACGATATCAACACCTATCTGGCGATCTGGATACTGACTGCGGTGCTCGCGCTCACGAGCATCAGCTTCGAGACGATCACGCGAGCGCGGCGTGTGCACTCCGGCCTGGCGCGCGAGATGATTCATTCAGCGCTCGAGCACTTCCTGCCGGCACTGCTTGCCGGGTTCCTGCTGACTGTCGTCGTGGTTCGCAGTGCGCCGCAAAGCCAATGGATGCTCCCGGGCCTGTGGCAGGTCATTTTCAGCCTGGGGGTCTTCGCCTCGTGCAGATTTCTGCCGCGCCACATGTTCGCAGTCGGCGTGTGGTATCTGGCCTCGGGACTGGTCTATCTGTCGCTGGGTCACGGCGACTGGTCGCTCTCGCCCTGGTCCATGGGGATTCCGTTCGGCGTCGGTCAGCTGTTGGTCGCGACGGTGCTGCAGTTCGGCTATCGGGAGGCGGCGTGACCAATCGCACGGACAAGCAGGATCCGCATCGCTTTGCGTACGACGGTCTGGATCGCGTGATCCATGAGCGCGCGCGCCTGAGCGTGCTGACTTCCCTCGTTACTCACGCCAAGGGGCTTCCCTTTGCCGAGCTCAAGCAGCTCTGTGCCCTGACCGACGGCAACCTCAGCCGGCACCTGCAGGTTCTGCAGGCGGCCAAGCTGGTGGAGATCTGGAAGGGCTTCGAGCACAACCGGCCGCAGACGGTCTGCCGCATCACCCCGCAGGGCCGCAAGCGCTTCCTCGAGTACCTGGTCGTGCTCGAGCAGGTGATCCAGGACGCAGCCGATGCAGTGAAGTCGCCGCTGCCCGATGACGGAGTCCGTGCACTGGTCCGAAGCTGATTTTCTGTGCCGGTAAACTTTGTAATACCAAGTACCCTTGTGCGCCAAGTTGCGTGTCGGCCCGGAGCCCGCGCATCGCGGGTTGCATTGTGGATCGCCCTGCTCGCCTGGGCGCTCGCGCCGGACTGCGCGCACGCAGGCCTGGACCACGTCGTCCCGCTCGATCAAAGCGGCATCTGGGCGCGCAGCTATCAACAGGGACTCGAGTACGGAGTCATCGGGCTCACGGTCGGCGGGGCGCTCTGGCTGGGCAATGACAACGAGCTCGGGCACACCTTCTGGCAAACGCTCGACTCGACGGTCATCTCCTCAGTCGCCGCGGAGGGGCTCAAGAAAGCATTCAGCCGTGCCAGGCCCGATCAGGGCGGCAATCCGAACCGATGGTTCCAGGGCGGCTGTTGCGAGAGCTTCCCGAGCGGCGAAGTGACTCTGCAGGCGAGCTTCGTGACCCCATTCATCGTGAACTACGCGCGGCAGGAGCCCTGGGTGTGGGCCCTGGAGCTTCTGCCGGCGTATGACGCCGCGGCCCGCTTGAAGAGTCAGGCTCACTGGCAGACGGATGTCATCGCCGGCTGGGCACTGGGATCGGCGATCGGCTACTGGAGCACCACTCGCCGCATCCCGCTGTCCGTGCAGATCCTGCCGCACGGTCTCTCGGTCGGATTCTACAAGCGCTTCTGAACGGGAGACGTGCGCGCTCCGCGCTATCATGGGGGCAGCGCGCCACGCTCCGGGCGCTTTGCGAAGGGATATCTGCATGGCTGCCCCGATCTCGCCCTCGATTCTCGTGCCCATCGCGGTGGCCGCCCTGATCGCGTGGCGCTTCTACTCACGTGTTCGCCGCACGATAGGACGGCAGCGACTCTCGCCTGTGCGTCCATGGATCACCGTGACGCTGTTTCCCGTGCTGTTCGTCCTTCTGATCTTCGGCAGCACGCTCAGCAGCCACGGCCACAGTCTGCCGGCGCTTGCTCTTCCCGGCCTGTTGGGCGGCTCCTTGCTCGGCGTGGCGCTCGGAATCTACGGCTTGCGTCTCACCCGGTTCGAACAGACGCCGCAGGGCCTGTTCTATACGCCCAGCGCCCACCTCGGCATCATTCTCTCGGTTCTCCTCCTGCTGCGCATCGGATATCGCATGGCGCAGGGATACATGGCTTCCGTCGGCGCCGGAGGAGCGCCGCCGGGTAACGCCCAGAGTCCCCTCACCCTGTTGATCTTCGGCGCGTTCGCGGGATACTACGTCACCTACGCTGTTGGTCTTCTGCTGTGGCATCGCCGGGTCCGCGAAGGTTCCGTGCCGATGTCCGCGGACAACACCACCGGGTAAGCGACCGCGACTCCTGCCTCACGACACGAAGAAAGGCGGCATAACTTGTACCCACGCACACTCGGCCTGGCACTCATGTGTCTGGCCCACGTTTGCCTCGCGAAGGACCTCGTCATTCACGCCGGAACCCTGATCGACGGCCTTGCCGATGCGCCGCGCCACCAGATCTCGATCATCATTCACGATGACCGGATCGTCGCTGTCGAGCCCGGATTCACGACTCCGGCGGGCGCCGAGCTGATCGATCTCGCCAGCGCTACGGTGCTGCCCGGGTTCATCGATTGCCACGTGCACATCTCCAGCCGACTGCCGAGCAGGACGAACAGCACCGAGTACTGGGTAACGCATTCCGACCTCGATCGCGCGTTCGATGCGACGGTATTCGTGCGCGAGATGCTCCAACAGGGATTCACGAGTGCCCGGGACGTCGGCGGCGGCGACGAGACGGTCGCCGTGCGTGATGCGATCAATGCCGGCAAGATTCCCGGACCGAGGCTGCTCGTATCGCTCGAGCCGCTGGGGCCCACGGGCGGTCATGGCGACCCCCGTAGCGGGCTCGATCCGCGCCTGAATCGCGCTGACTGGAGCAACGGCATCGTCGATACTCCCGAGGAGGCACGTCTGCGGGTACGCGAGCACCGCCGACGCGGTGCCGACCTCATCAAGATCATGCCCTCGGGGGGCATCGCCTCGACCGGCGACGATCCCCACCGGCAGCTGATGACCAACGAGGAAATGCGGATCGCCGTCGAAACGGCCCACTCCCTGGGCATGAAAGTGGCCGCACACATCTACCCGGCCGAAGCGATCGAGAACGCCGTTCGCGCCGGGGTTGATTCCGTCGAGCATGGCTCGTTCGCCACTGCCCAGACCTTCGCGTTGATGAAGGCCCACGGTACCTACCTGGTTCCCACTCTCAGCGTCTTCGAGATCTATTATGCGGCCGCTCGCGACCATCCCGAGCAACTGACCCCTGGCACGGCAGCCAAGGAGCTCGCCAACGATCCGCTGCCGAAGCGAAACATTCCGCTAGCCGTCAAGTCCGGCGTCCGGATCGCCTACGGCACGGATATCGGCGAAGGCAACCATGCCCTGGAGTTCTCGCTTCTGATCGGGAATGGCATGGCGCCGATGGATGCGCTGCTGGCGGCCACGCGCAATGCCGCGGAGCTGCTCGGTGTCTCCGATCGAGTAGGGTCGGTGCAGCCGGGCCGGCTTGCCGATCTGGTCGCGGTCAGTGATGACCCGCTCGCGAAGCCGGATACCTTGCAACACGTCGAGTTCGTCATGAAGGGTGGCGTCGTCTATCGACAGCACGGCCACTCAACGGCGCTCGACTAGAGCCGTCTCCCTCAGGACGGCGGCGCAGCCGCTCCCTGAGCCGCGGCGGGGGGCGCTTGGGCCTGGGCCGCCGGCTCGTGCGACTGCGTAGGCGCCGCGCCGGGTGAGGGTGAGGCGGAAGGATGTGCGGGCTGGACTTGCGGCCCCGGAGCGGGCGGCGGTTCCTTGTCGCTGTTGCTGGTCGGGCCGGCCGGCGAGTCCGGCTGAGCGGCCGCATGCCGCGCGGCAGCGCGCTCGGCCTCCTCAGGGGAAGGCGGCAATACCTGCGCACTCAGAACGGCCCGGCTGATCACTGCCGGATCGTCGCGGAGCTTCACGTACAACAAACCGTTCATCGGATGAGGCACCGGCAGGGCGTACCCGGGAAAGCCGTCCGGCACCTGCACGGGATGCGCGAATTGGGGATCGCTCGAGACGGAGTCAACCAGGAACAGACTGGACCCGGACAGCTTGCAGGCCAGATCGGGGGTCGCCGGACACTTGAGGTCCTTCAGCAGCGGCAGGCGCACGAGCGTAGCGAGGGGCTGCCAATCGCCGCTGACACCGTTGGTCACGCGGCGAAACTGCAGCGGACCGAAAGTGGAGGGCCCGAAAGCCTTGTGCGGGTCGAGCGTCGCGACTGCGACCTTGGCGTCCTCGAGTGTCAGGCCGCCATTGGTGAGGCTGAGCACCGTCGAAAAGGACTCATCCGCCGTCGCCACCTCGATCCGGTCATCGCGTGCGAACGCCTGCGGCGATTGCGCACGGATCGAGAAAGTGAGTCTTGCATCCTGTGGAAGCTCATCGGCATTGGCAAGCTGGATGTTGCTGTCAGCGGCCGAGGGCGATGCCTGGACGTTCTTGCCGATCAGCGACACGCGGGGCCGCGGCGGGTCCACCGCCGTGGTGAGCTCGATCATGCGGCCATCGCTCAGAGTGACCTTCGCGGTTGCGGTGTCGCCCTGCTTCAGGGCGTTCGCGGGCTGCGTGTCCCGCGTGATCATGGCCAGCTCGTCATGCCCCTGGGTGGTAGCCAGTTTGCCGGGCACGAACTCGACGCCCCCGATCAGCAGGCTCGCCACCTCGTCCAGGCGGCTGCCGCTGAGCACACCCTGGTTGTCGCCGGCGTGGATATCGAAGCGGTCGAGGTGCGCTGCTTCGGCAAAGGCGCGCAAGTGAACGCTCTGCGCCTCTGTGGAACCGAACTGGCTGACGAGCAGAGTCAATGCACCGGGCTTGGCAGCCTGCAGGGGCAGCGTAACCTGCATTTCATTCGGCTGGACCGAGCTCCATTGCGTGCGCACCTCCTGGCCGTCGGAGCCTTTGAGCTTCACGGCGTCGACGCAACTGACGCTGGCCGCGCGCAGCAGCACCGTCTTGTCGCGGCCGACGATCAGCGGACCCGCATCGCCGGCGGCGATCTCCCACTCCTGATCGCGGCTGTTCACCAGCTCGAAGCGGGGCCCGTCATACTTCTCGAATCCCCAGTATCCATGCAGCGAGCCCTGGGCGTGGTCTCCGAGCCCCGCGCTCGCCAGAGCCGAGGTGTCCACGACGACCCCTCCTTGCGTGGCATCCACCCGTGCGGGCAGCGTGATCGTCTTGCCGTCCTTGCCCGAGACCACGAGCGACAGATCGCGCGCGTACGAGGTCGAGAAGACCAGTGGCGCACCCTCCACGGGCAGCGTGAGCACGTCTTT
>DASTDD010000320.1:0-2679 GCA_035710545.1 Steroidobacteraceae bacterium | reverse complement strand
TGTTGCGACCACCGATCAGGATCTCGCCGGCATCCGGCTCGATGAAGCCGGCGATCATGCGCAGCAGGGTGGTTTTGCCGCACCCGGAGGGACCCAGGATGGAGAAGAAGCTGCCGCGCGCGACGCTGAGCGACAGGTCCTGCACGGCGCGGTGGGCGCCGAATTCCTTGACGACACCGCGGACCTCGAGGTCCGGAGTGGCTCCGGGCACGGCGCTCAATCGGCCGCCTTGACACGATCGAGAATGCGCCCTTCCATCTCCTCCAGCCCGGGCGGGATGGCCGGGTACCAGTGAATGTCCTTGAAGGCGCCGCCGGGGAAGCTGGCATTGAACTGCGCGCGCATTCGCTGATCCACGAGATCCTCCGTACCGCGGGCGGCCGTCCAGTTTCCGACGTTCCGCGTGATCCGTGCGGCAATATCCGGCCGCATGGTGAAGTTGATCCACTTGTAGGCGCCCGCATCGTTCCGCCCTTTGTAGGGCAGGGCGAAGGTATCGAGCCATCCCAGGGCCCCGGAGCGCGGCACGATGAAGCGGATGTCGGGGTTCTCGCGATTGAGCTTCCAGCCGCCCGTGTCCCACATCATCGCGGCGATGACCTCGCCCGATCGAATCGCATTGAGCAGTTGATCCTTGTTGTCATAGAAGAAGCGTACGACGGACTTGCAGGCCGCGAGCTGGCTGCCGACATGCTCCATGAGGGTTTCGTAGTCCTTCGGGTCGTCATAGAGGGTGAACGGATTCTTGCCGTCGGCGAAGGCCATCGCCATCAACGTCGGGCGACGCAGCCGCATCGAGGTCTCGCCCTTGAGGTCGGGGCGGCACAGGTCACCGTAGTCCGACAAGGAGGCGCGCCGCGTGTTGACCACGAGCCCGTCGGCGCCCCAGAGATAGGGCAGCGCATAAAGCTTGCCGTCCAGCGTCGCGACGCGGCGAGTGATGGCGAGGATCTCGGGCCGGAACTGCTCCAGATTCACCCGGCTCAGGTCAATCGGCTTGTACAGCCCGAATTCGCGCTGGACGCTGACGATCCGGTCCTGGGAAGGCTGCGCCAGATCGTAGCCGGCGCCACCGGTGGCATGCAGCTTGGAGATCATCTCCTCGTTGTTCGATAGAGTGAGCTCGACCTGGATGCCTGTCTCGCGTTTGAACTCCGCGACCACATCCGCGGGCACATAGTCGGCCCAGGTGATGATGCGCAGGCGTTTCGCAGGATCCACGCGCGAGCAGCCCGCGAGACTCAGACCTATGAGCACGCTTGCGACCAGTACCCTCGTCCCGGTCTGCAAGGCCCGCGCCAGGCCCGATTGTGCGCATGTTCTCGCCATGGCCCGCTCAGCTCGGCACACCGATCGCCCGCTCCTGGTCCTTGAGGATATCGCGCGCCGCGAGGAACAGGTGCGCGGTGGCCCACAGCCCGGTCGGCACCAGGCAAAGCATCGCCAGGCGCAGGGAGTCGGCGTTGGAAGCCTCGGTGCGGCCGAACCAGTCACTCAGGGAGCCGATGAGCGGCGGTGCGATGACGAGGTTACCCAGGTTCGCGAGGAATAGAACCATCGCGCAGAACACAGCCCGCATGCGGCATTGCGCGAGGTTGTTCAGCAGCCCGAAGCCCGGACCGATGTAAAAGTAGATTGCCGGTATGAAGATCCACAACATCGCCTTGCAGAGTGCGAGGTCGCGCGTGTAGTACACGACCCCCGAGGCGAGCGTGGCGATGCCGATTCCCCAGCCGAGCAGCCAGACGATGCGGCGTGCATCCGTCATGCCGCTGCGGGCCATCAGAAATCCGGTTGCCAGCGTCGCAATGCCACCCCCCCAGAGGTGCATGTTCTGGGTCACGGCGGCCGCCTCGCCGACCGTCATGTGATAGGTCCGCTGGAGGAACACAGGGGTCCAGAACATCAGTCCCCAACCCCACAGAGCGCACACGGCGGTGCCCGCCATCACGTGGACGGCCGAACGCTGTTGCCAAAGGAAGCGCATCGTCTCGGCAAGCGATGGGGCCTCCTCGCCGATATTGGCCTTGTCCAGACAGCCCCGGCGCGGCTCAGGCACGGTCAGCCACACTGCGATGCCCGCCAGCACACCGGGAACCCCAAGGGCGAAAAACACGGCGCGCCAGCCATAGTGATCGGCAATGGCCCCCGCCACGTTGTAGCCGACCCAGGCACCGATCGGTGCTCCGAGTGAAAACACCGTCAGCGCCATGGCCCGCCGCGTGGCAGGGAAATAGTCCGACAACAGCGAGTTGGCTCCGGGTGTACCGCCCGCTTCACCGACGGTCACGCCAACCCGCGCGAGGAAGAACTGGAGTGAGGTGCGCGCAAGTCCGCACACCGCCGTCATCACCGACCACAGCACGAGGCAACAGGCGACGATGGTGCGGCGGCTGCGGCGGTCGATCAGCCAGGACAGGGGAAAGCCGAGCACGACATAAAACAGGCCGAACGCGGCTCCGGTCAGCCAGGCCACCCCGGAATCGGTCAGGTGTAACTCGATCCGGATCGGGTCGAGGACCGTGGACACGACATAGCGATCGGCGATGCTCAGCGTGTACACCAGGCACATCATGATGAGGACGTACCAGCGGACCAGCGCGGAAGCCGGGGCCGCTGCTATGCTTTGCAGCGCTGCCGCTCGTATCGGCACGGCGGTCGTCGAGTCGCTCTCGGACA
>DASTDD010000319.1:0-6995 GCA_035710545.1 Steroidobacteraceae bacterium | reverse complement strand
CAATCTGCACGACCGCGGGGGCTTCAACTTTCTGCACCTGCATGAAGGCTCGCTGCTCTCCGGGAGCTTCTATCTCCACGTCCCGCCGGGATCGGGCGAGTTCGTCTTCCGTGATCCCCGCCCCGGGGTCATTCACAACTGCGTGAAAGGCTCCCAACCGAACGGCCACTGCGACATTTCCCTCACGCCGAGCGCCGGCCTGCTGGTGCTATTCCCGTGCTGGATGGAGCACTACGTCGAGCCGCACGACGGCGACGAGCCGCGCATCACGATAGCTTTCAATGCGAACACGCCTGGCGGCCGCAGGCCTGACCTTTCTCATCAAGAAAGCCCCTGAGACCGGCGCGCCCTGCAATATCTATCTCTCGGGGATGGCGTCGAAGGCAACCGTCAGGCGGGTCTGACTGCCGGAGAAAGGCACGGTCCCGTGCCAGAAATATGAGGGGAACAGCACCAGCATGCCCGCGGTGGGGCGCACGAAGTATTCCGCAGCGAGGCGCGGCGTCGTGGGGATGCTTGGCTCGGCGAACGTCAGCACGCCATCCTGCGTATCGGCGTCCCTCATGCTCTCGGGCAGATCGATGTAGCAGGCTGAGGAGATCCACCCTCGCGGGTGAACGTGATTGGTGTGAAAGCCCGAGGTACGCAGCCGGACCGACCAGCTCCCGTTGAAACGCCAGCGAACGGATTTGCGGCGGCGGAGGGGGTCGGTACCCGGGCCCATGCGCGCGATGTAGCGCTCTATCGGGCCCGCGAAGGCACCGAACAGCGCGCGGACTGCCGGATCGGGGCTGCGGGACAGATCCTGGGTCGTCTCGGTTCCGCGCCGCAGCGACTGAAACAAGAGCGCATGGCCGAGCGGGTCGTGCAGCCGCCCGAGGCTGCTTTTCACGTCGGCGAGGAACGTCGCCAGGTCCGGCCATCCCTGCGGAACTTCGAGCTGCGCGGGCACGACGAGCTGCGCGTAATCACAGAGCTGTCCGTAACGCTCATCGCCGAGCAGACGCCATGCAGTGGTCTGCAGCGCAATGAGATATTGATCATCGGGTGTCCCGGCCAGAAGAGCCTCACAATGGGTCAGGGCGCCCCGCGCATCGCCCGTTCCGAGCTTCCCCGCCACGAGCAGCTTTCGCGCAGCCGCGCTGGCAGGCAGCATGCTCATGGCGCGTTCTGCCAGCTCCATGGCCGTCGCGGCGTCGAACTCCAGAGCCGCAAGGCCCGCGCGAACCAGAAGTGTTGGTGAGCCTTCCGCCCGCGCGGCTCGCTGAGCCAGACACTCATAGGCGGCACGCGCGTTTCCGGCGCCCTGAAGAATCGCAGCTTTCGTCGCCCAGAGCGCATCGTCGTTCGTGAATGTCTGCAGCGCCTGGTCCAGAGCCTGGGTCGCCTGCGAAAGGTCGCCTGTTCGCATCCAGATCAGTTGCGAGAGATTGTTGTGCGCATCGGCCTGCCGCGGGTCGATCTTCAGGGAATCGCGCAACGCAGATTCTGCCTCCGGCAATGCGCCCTGTGCGATCAAGCTGCGAGCGTATGTGTTGTACAGGGACGCGGGGCGGTATCCGCGCGCGATAGTGTGCTGCGCGATGCGTTGCACCTCTTCGTACTGACCGGTCGCTGACAGGGCAGTTGCCAGCGCCTGCGCGGCAGCGGGATCGCCCGATGAGGCCGCGGCGAGACCGCGGTAAATGGCGACGGCTTCCTGCTGGCGACCCAATGCCACGAGCGCGCCCACGTGCTGAGACGCTAGCTCCGCATCCGCCTTCCCGGCGAGACAGATCGGGGCAACGATGGCCAGGGCCTCATTGGGGCGACCCGTGTCGTTGTAATAGCGCGCCAGTAGCAAAGCGGCATGAGGGTACGGTCGCGACCCCGTGGCGGCACGCTGTAGCAGAGTCTCCGCCTCGCTGCTTCGACCGCTTCCGAGAAGAAGCTCGCCCAGCGTTGCAAGCGTGGGCGGCCAGCTCGGATCGATCGCGAGTGCTCGCCGGAGCAGTTCCTCCGCGGCCAGCGGATCACCCCGGGCCAGCTTGGTACCGGCGAGCAGCCGCAGTCCTTCGACGAATTCGGGGTTGGCGCTGACGATCGCCTCGAGCTGGGCGTGGGCGGATTCGAAGTTCCCGCTCCGCAGCAGCTCGCTGATGTGACGCATGGTGTCGATGAGCGTGCCGGTCATCACGGCCATCAACCTGCCCCCCGCCGGACCCCTCGCGCCTGCCGGCGCGAGGGGCGAGCCCCATCAGAACTTGTACTTCGCCGTGAAGTTGACTTCGCGCCCCTCGAATGGGCGCCCCAGGAGCACGCCGCCGATGCCGGTGTCCACTCCGAACGTGCGGGCGTTGCCTTCCGTGATCGCGATCGTGTTCGTGAGGTTCGTTCCCTGGATGCGGAACTCGTAGTGGTCCATCACATTGACCACGATTCCTGCGCCTACCATGTTAAACGAGCCCAGGGGCTGCAGCCCGGACTGGTCCTCGAAGCGCTGTCCGGAATGCTCGTAGTTGAGCCAGAGCGTGATATCGCCCCAGGAGCCCGGTACCAGCGTGTAGGTGGGCGTCACGATGATGTGGAATTTCGGCTGCCGCTGCAGCGGGGCTCCGTCGATGAAGATGCACTCCTGGTTGCCGTTGATGTCGGTGTGGAGCTGGCAGGAGGTGTTGTGCGAGTAGTGGCCATCCATGTAGTTGGCGTCGAGGCGGATGTCGAAGTGGTTGAACGGCGTGATGTCGCCGACGAAATTGATGCCCTTCGAGTCGGCGCCATAGGTCGAGAACGCTCCCAGTATCGGCACGCCGGTGAGACCGATGGTCGGCGTGAATGGCAGGCCGATGAAGGTCCTGTGGTAGGCGTTGACGTCCAGGTATGCGTACTGCGAGGCGAACTTGTATCCGACCTCGAAGTTCTTGTCCGTCTGCAGGGGGGCGAACTTGCCTTTGGCGCCGCGGATGCCGTTATCGAAGTCGTCGAAGTGCACGCCGGTGTTGGCGCGCACGTACGCGCTCATGTTGTCCGTGATCTCGTAATTGACGCCGACCGTGTAGACCGGTCGCGTCCTGACGTAGTGCTCGTAGTCGAAGGTCCCGTTGCAGATCGGTACCGCATTGTCCCACAGGTCGAATGCCGATCCCATCTGCTGCGGGGTCGAGTTGCAGGTGCGCTGATGGGCATCGATGTGCTCGATGCGCGCGCCGGCATCGATGAGGAACCCGGCGATCTTCCATGAGTCGGACAGGAAGCCCGCCGTGTTCATGGCATTGCCGTGCTCGAGGATGTTGAAGTTGCCGTTGGAGTTGACGAACCCCTGGGGGCTGGTGATGTTGAAAACGTGGCCGTTCTGCACGTAGTTCAGGGTGATGGCCCGCGCATTCGGCGTATTGGTCATCAGCATCTGGTTGCCCAGCGACCAGTTGTCGTCGTCACTGTAGCGCGCCAGATAGATACCGCCGGTCAGAGTGTTGCCGTCGAAGATCATCTTGCTGACGCGGAACTCGTCGGTGATGTTCTGCAGCGTCTTCTGGATGAACCACCAGCCCTGCTGGATCACACTTTGGTCCAGCGGAACGCCAGCGCCGCTGCCGGCATAGGCCGCATTGATGTTGAGGCCGCCGGTGAGAACGTTACCGGCGCCGCCGTTGGCATTGTAGGTCACCGCGCCGGGGGTGCCGGGATTGACTGTGAAGCTCAGATTGTTGGTATCGACGGGACCGGCGCCGCCCGCCTTGCAGAAGCCCGTGGGCTGCGGGACCTGGCAGCCGTACAGGTAGTAGCTCAGCGGCCGCGGATTGGGCCCGGAGAACAGTGCATTGGTGTTCAGGTCGCCGCCGTCGAACAGGAAGTTGTTGAGCACCGTCCAGTCACCGTCGAACTTCTGCTCATACTTGGCGCCGAAGTAATACAGATTGCCGCCGCGGCCGTTCGCCAGATCGGCGTCCTCGAAGCCCCCGGCGGGGTTGGGAATCGTCACATTCTGGATCGCCTTGCTGCCATAGGTGCTGGTGAGCGCATTGAAGCCCGGGAAGTTCGAGAAGTCGCCGTTGGCATTCTGGATCAGCGGGATCGGCACGATGAACTGGTTCTTGTCATCCAGCGCGCGACCCCAGAACATCAGCGAGCCGCCGTCCAGGTCCTTGCTGAGAGTCGCCGTGAACTGGCCACCCTGATCAGCGGGAAACTGCGGCGAGCGGACACCGGAGGAGTCCCGGTAGAACCCGCCGGCACTCGCATTCCAGCCATCAATCACCGGGAAGCCGAAGAAAGCATCGACGCGGCGCGAGCCTTCGCTGCCGTACGTCGCGGAGACGGATCCGCTGGGCTCGGCGGTGCCGCGCTTCAGGATGAAGTTGGCGGTCGCGCCCATCTGGCCCGGACCGAACACCGCGCTGGGGCCGCCCTGCACCACCTCGATGCGGTCGGTCGTGTCGTCCAGACGGAACAGCGAGCTCGAGTCCATGAAGGACAGGTTGGGCATGCCGTACAGCGGCAGCCCCTCGATCATGTTGGTGAAGTAGGGCGAGTCTCCGCCGCTCGGGAAGCCGGCGATCTCGATGTTGGCACCGGTCTGGCCGCCGCTGGATTCCGGCCAGATGCCCGGGGACACCTTGAGGATGTCGGCCGTGCTCTTCGGGTTCATCTGTTTGATCTGCTCCGCGCCCACGGACACGATGTTGTAGGACGCGTCGAGTTTTCTGATGCCCTGGGTGGCGTTCGCGGTCACCACGACTTCCTGCAGTGGCGCAGCCGGGGTGGCTGCAGCTTCCGCGGGCGGCTGCTGATCCTGCGCGTATACGCTCCCTGCGGCGGTGTAGAGAATGCCAGCTACTGCGGCCGCGACGCCGTTGGTTGCACGGCTACGCAGGCTTGCCGCGGAGAGAGGCGCCCGCTTGCCGCGCACGGGTCGTAGCGGAAATGGGACGTGTGGGTTCGAGTGCTCAGCCCGGCGCAACGCCTTGTTGCTTTTCGCTCTCATGGACATTCTCCCATTGTTCGAGTGACAGGTTAAAGCAGACGATTGCGCACGGCTCCGCAGCCACTGACGCCACACTTCAAGAAACTGTAATGCGAACCTTTGGGCTTCTCAAGCTCTGTTGTCAGTCCGCAACGACAATTCAACATCGGGCTTTGAACAAACACGACAAAGAAATATCGTTCGGTTTCCGCTACAGCTTTCTTCGAGCTATCTGGAGCTGGGGCGTGACCAGTCACCTCGTTGAGCAGGCCACCGGGGAGTTGCGGCGAAGCGCAGCGCGTGGGAGAGCATCGGCGTGACGTTCGCGAGCAAGTCTGGATCTCAAGAGCGCATTCATGATCAGCCGTCCGTACGAAGAGTATTCTCGAGTGGGTGATACAGCTGCTCGTTGCCGGACGCCGCGCGCTGCCAGGCTGTTGCTGAACCGTGCGCGGGGCCCGGCGGTCCAATCTTCATCATCCGGATGCAACCATCCTGGAGGCCAGTATGAATTTCAGGGAACGGCCGGCGCGGGCGTTGCTGGCTACGCTTGCGGCTACGTCAATGTCGCTCGGTGATTCGTTCCCGGCCATCGCCGCGCCAGCCGACGAAGGCAGCTCCGGCATCGAGTCCGCCGTCTGGACCCCGAAACAAGTCGAGTTCCGATATCAGGGAGTGACGGCCGTCTATACCTGCGATGGGCTCAGCAGCCGAGTGAAATACATTCTGCAGGAGCTCGGTGCGCGCGACGACCTCCAGGTCCGGATACTCGGTTGCACGCGACGTTTCGCTCCGGAGCGCTTCCCGACCGTGAGCATAAAGATGAACGTGCTGCAGCCGGCAGGCCAATCCCGCGGCGAAGCGGTTCCGTCCCATTGGCAGAGCGTGGACGTTCTGGGTAAGCGGGGCGCCGATGCTGTAAGTGCGGCTGCCGACTGCGAGCTGATCCGCCAGATCAGGGAAAAGGTACTGCCACTGTTTGCCACTCGCGACGTCGATTACAGCGCGACCTGCCAGGCAAACAATCTCCTGGTCGGAGCCACTCGACTGAAGGCAGAGGTTCTCGTCCCGGCCTCGGGAGCAGCAGCCCCGACGGCATCTCGATAGTTGGCGGAAATCGGGCGCGCGGACTGCGTTCCCGGAAGCCGCAGTCCGGGCCCAGGCCGTGGTCGGGGGTGGCCCCCGACCGGCCGATTTTGCGCGCTGCGCCCGCGGAACCCCTCCCCGGTGCGTGATCCTGTTCACGGTTGGCCGCCGGGCCCGCCCGCAGAATGCTGGTCGGTCAATCGAGACGGCCCGGAACGGTATTCCTCGTGAGCATGACCCAACTCGTCCTCGGCACGGCACTGGGCTTCATGGTGGCCCAGGCGGTGCTTCATGTCCTCAACCGGGTCATGGGATGGATCCGGCACGGCGATATCGGTGAACGCCTGCGCCTGCACAAGCTCAGGCCCATGCGCGGATCGGCGTTCCTGGGCGGATTCATCAAGTACGCGAGTCTTCTCGGCGGGAGTGCCGCGCTGATCACCTTCGGTGTGTGGTCGGTCGAGGACTACCTCGCGGCGAAGGCCGCACGCAGCGCGGCGACCTTGAAGGTACCGGATATTTCAGCGGTCGCGCCGGAACCGGATTCGAAACCGCCGCAGGAAGAGGCCGCGCCGGCTGCTCCGGAGCCACAACAGGCCGATGCCGCCTCTGATTCCACCGTTGACCCCTACGCAGACCCTGAATTCAAGGTGAAGCATGCGCGGCACGGCGCAGGCGCCACGCAGAGCTTGAAAGAAACGCTGGTGCTTCGCTCGGAGGCCAAAGCGCGTGACGATCTGCTTCGGGAAGTGCGCTCGCGGATGCAGCGCTCTCAGTACGACTGCGAAGCTGCGGAGCGGGCGACCAGATACGTACATGCCGGCCTCGATGTCTGGGGCTTCGGCGCCTGGCAGCTCAAGTATTTCCCGACACAGGGCTATAAGGGGGCGTCGCTCGCCGCGTGCAAGGACATCAAGGATCTGCTGGACCCGGATACGGCGCACATGCAGTCAACGATCGCGCAGCA
>DASTDD010000318.1:0-6010 GCA_035710545.1 Steroidobacteraceae bacterium | reverse complement strand
CTCATCGCCTGGACGAATGACGCGTTCGCACGCCTTTATCCGCAGAGCGACGATTTACGCGCCAGCGCCGTAGCCTTTACTCCGAGTGAGGCAGCGAAGGAGGACCCGCCCGCGAGTGCAGCGCAGGGAGTGCG
The DNA here is from genome assembly GCA_035710545.1 of Steroidobacteraceae bacterium. Taxonomy (GTDB): domain Bacteria; phylum Pseudomonadota; class Gammaproteobacteria; order Steroidobacterales; family Steroidobacteraceae; genus 13-2-20CM-66-19. Next base: position 5,876 of record DASTDD010000318.1, on the reverse strand, counting down.
CGTGCAGCTGTTCACTCAGCGTGATGCCGAGACGTCCGCTGTCTGTGAGCGCATCGCCGAGCTGAGAAGGCTCGATCGAGGAGCCACGATTGCGGTGCTGGTCGTGTCACGCTCACACGCCGCGCCCGTGATGGTCGAATTGGAGGCGAGGAATGTGGAAGCCGTGGGCATCGAGCTGGTGCCGCTCAAGGAGCTTCCGATCGTCCGCGACCTCGTGGCCCTCACGCGCGCCACCAGCCACTTGGGCGATCGCAGTGCGTGGCTCGCGCTGCTCCGGGCGCCGTGGTGTGGGGTTTCGCTGGCCGGTTTGACGGCGCTCTCCTCGCGAGCGCACCCGATGCTCGTCTGGGAGGCCATGGCCGATCCGGGCATCCTGGCCGAATGCGCCCCGGGAGACCGACTCCGGCTCGGTCGAACTCGCGATGTGTTGCTGACGTCATTGAGGTCCCGCAACAGTGTGCCCCTGCCGGACTGGCTGGAGCTGACGTGGCTGCAACTCGGGGCCGCGGACGCCTATCCGGCGGGCGAGCTGCGACACGCCCGTGCATTTTTCAACGCCCTGAGTACGCGAGTCGCCAGTGGGGAATGGGACGGAGCCCAGGATCTCGACGGGCTACTACGTCACCTGTATGCCCAGCCGCAGGCCTCCTCGGACAACCCGGTTCAGGTCATGACCATTCATCGTGCCAAGGGGTTGGAGTTCGATCACGTGCTCGTGCCGGCCCTGGATCGCGATCTCAACCGCAGTCGGGAACCGCTGCTGCGCTGGCTCGATTTGCCCCGAGAGCAGGGTGACAGCGACCTGATCATGGCACCGGTACCGGCCGTAGGCACCGAAGGCGTAGGCGACGTAACGACGTTTCTCAAGTGCCTGACCAGACAGCGAGCAGCGAACGAGCGCACCCGCCTGCTGTACGTCGCCGCTACGCGAGCCAGAGAGTCACTGCATCTTTCGGCGGCCCCCAAGCCGCGGAGCGACGGCACGGTCGCGCCGCGTGCAGGCACCCTGCTGCATGCGTTGTGGGACGCTCTCCATCCGAGCATCCGTGCGTACGTCGGTCCCGACGGAACGGGTGCCGACCCATCGACCGTGCCGGGCGCGGCCTCGGAGACCGAGACCGCGCCGACCTATCTCCGCCGGCTCGTGTTGCGCTGGGACCCGCCGTCGCTGGCTGCCGGCCCCGAGTTGTCGCGCTTGCCGCTGTCTCGCCAGTCCCTGGAGCCGCCTGAGTTCAGCTGGGTGCAGGAGACCGCGCGTCACATCGGGACAGTCGTGCATCAGGGGCTCGAAGGCTTCTCGCGCGCTCCGGCGCTTCCGGAAGCCGCCGCGATCGAAAACCGACGTGATCAGTACCTGCACCAGCTGCGCCGCCAGGGCGTACCACAAAGAGATCTGATACGCGCTGCGGCCACGGTGGTGGAAGCGCTGACGCGCACGGTGAGCACCGATCGAGGGCGGTGGATTTTTGGCGCCTCGCACCTCGAGGCGCGGAGCGAGCTGGCGCTCACCGGAGTCGCCTCGGGTCGCCTCGTGAACGTCGTGATCGATCGCTCGTTCGTCGATGCCGCCGGCACGCGCTGGGTCATCGATTTCAAGACCAGCCGCCATGAGGGTGGCGGCCTCGAGGCCTTTCTCGATCAGGAGATGCAGCGCTACCGGCCTCAGCTGGAGACGTACGTGGCGCTTGCGCGGGGGCTGGGTGACCACCCGGTGCGCGCCGCGCTGTACTTTCCTCTGCTGGATGCATTTCGCGAACTGGCGTGAAGTGTTGATCGGGGCCGCGCCACCGATCCCCGACGGACGCGCTCCGCGTTAGAAAGTGCCGGCGGCGGCGAAGGGGCGGCGCCCCTGTGCATCGGGCGAGCCGAGGAACTGGAGCTCGCGGACGAGTGCCTCAGGCGCATTGGCGCGCGGCTTCACGACGCCTTGCAGGTCGTAGCCGGGCTCGGGGGTGAGGCGCACGGTGCCTTCAACCTGGAGCGGACCACCGAGATCGCCCAGCTGGCCAACCAACGGGCCGGTCGCGGGGCTGAACGTCAGGGAATAGCTGCCGAAAGGCTCGGCGCTCGCGCCGACTCCCAGTTGCAGATCACGGGCCTCGATCTGGCCCTGTACCGCTGTGATCGCGTTTTGCCGCATCTGGATGGACGCGAGGTCCGCGTGCACGCTGCCCCTGAGGTTCGAGGGAAGCTGCGGCACCAGTGTCGGGTCGAGTGGCAGATCGATATGAATATCGTGGCCGTTGAGCTGTCCGCCGAAGCCGAGCTCCACCGTGCCGCGCGCGCTCCCGGTCCCGCGAGTCAGGACTGCTGAGGCGGCAAACTTTCCGGCCAGCAGCCGCCCGGCGTGGACCTCCCAGGAGAGATCGCCGATCGCCTGCCCCTTGACGGTCATTCCCGAGCAACTGCCGTCCCAGATGGTTCCGGCGGTATCCACGCAGTGCAGATCGGATCGGGGCCCGGAGAGCACCCAGCTTGCCGGAAGCCGTGCGACCAGGATCACGGCGAACACCAGCACCACCAGAACGGCAAGCAGGATCGATCGGTTCATTTGCGGAAGCTGACCTCGACGCGTCAGCTTAGCGCGTCAGGACGATCGCTGCGTTGACGACGCCCGGTGCGCCAGCGGTATCGATGGTGGCTCCGTCGACTCGAACGCCATTCTGCTGGGACAGCCTTGCAAGCCAACCCACCATCATGTCGAAGGATGCCTTTTGCATCCGCACCTGCAGTCCGCCGGCCCCGCTGGGGTCGCTGCCGGCTAACGAGGAAGCGAGGCCGGATTCGTGTGCGGAACGGTCCACGATGACGAGCAACGACTCGTTGCTGGCAGAGCTTTGCACGGGGCCGGTGCTTGCGAGCGTGGGCTCGACGCTGCGCATCCAGGCAAGATCGGCCTGTTTTTGGGTAATGCGCTGGCGCGCCTTGGAAACACTCCGATCCAGCGGGACGAGGATCAGGAAGATCAGCACGAAGACGGCGATCGCGGCGCAGATGACGACCATGCGGCGCTCGCGCTCGGACATCTCTTGCAGGGAGAATTTCTTCATGGCAGGGAGCCCGTCAATGCGCGCGGATCTGAATCCGCCCCTCGTAACCCGACGCGACTGCCGTTCCGGACGTCAGGTTCGCGTCCCACCCGTTGCCCCGCAGGGACTGGCTCATCTTGTCGAGGCTCGCGGCATCGGGTGCCGAGAGCTTCATCTCCAGCGCCCCCTGGTGGAAGCTCAACGCCTGGACGACAGCCCCCGGAGCGACGCTCTTGGCCTGGCTGAGCGCCTCGAGGGCGGCCAGGAGTCCGCTGGAGTCGATGCCGTTCTGGGCCGCCGCCAGGCGCAGCTCCATCCGCCGGCGGGCGTCGAAGGCGTTGTAGCGCTCGCCGGGCATCGAACGGCGGAACGTCTCGCTCATGGAGGTGTCGAGCGTGTGCTCCTGCCGCTTGAGCAAGCCGAGCTCGGCCGTTTTGCCCACGATGTGCAGCCCCACGAGGCAGCCGAGCAGAATGGCCGCCACGCGCCAGGCTTGCCATCCGACGCTGCCCTGGGTCACCGGCGTGTAGGAGCCCTGCAGCAGGTTGATGGGAGAAGCCACCGGGAGTTGCTGCGCGAAAAGGCTCAGGGGGCCGCCAGTGAGCAGCTGGATCTTGATGCCATCGAAGCGCTCGCGCAGCGCTTCCACCTGCGGCGAATGCTCGTGCCACTCGGCCGCGCCCGTGTACAGCACCAGCCCACGCCCGCCGCTCGCGCTCATTTCGGGCGTGGCCTGCTGAGCGATCTCCAGCGCTTCGCCCAGCGCCTCTGCAGGCAAGACCACCGGTGAGCCTGCCGGTGGGCGCACGATCACGAGGTCCTCCTCGAGGAGGGCGACCGCCTGGCCCGGATTCTGGGGCAGGAGGTCGCTGTCGGCGTACATCGTTTCCGGCTGGATGCCGCTGTCTCGCAGCGTCTGCAGCCACTCGTCCATGAGTGCGCGGCGCACGACCGCCACCGGGGTGCGCGACGAATCGCCGGCGCGCTTGCCGAATGCGAAGTGCAGTTCGTCGATGTCATCGGCGAGCTGCTCCTCGAGCGCGTACGGCACCACCTGCTGGAGCTTCGTGCCCGCCTTCATCGGCACGTCAGGCTCAGCGAGCAGGACGTCCGAGCCCGGAACGAGGACGCAGACACGCCGACCCGGCGCGCGCGGAGCCGCGAGGGCGAGCGGACCGCTTTGCGGGGGTCCGACCTGATTGCCCCGTGAGTCCACGACGGCCCACGTCGCCGATTGCTCCGGCGCATGCGGCATTCTCAGTAGCAGCCAGTCAGCCATTGCCTGTAACCGTCGATTCCTCAGTCGGGCGAATACGAGCGCAGCACGGTGTGGACCATGCCGCCCGAGTCATCCTGGTACAGAAGACTGTACAAGTTGAATTCCGCAGTGCCAATAGTGACCAGGCTCGAGAGCCGGAAGTAGTGGGAATTGGTGGTGACGAACGGCATCACTTTGGCAGCGGCCGGTCCGAGAGCGGCCTGATAATCCTGTTGAGAGGGGAAGCAGCCTGCTGCATTGGCTCGGTTCTTCGCCAGCGCGTCGGGGTCGAGGCTGAACTCCGCCCTTTCCGGGCCCGGTCCCGCCGCCGCCATGAGGGCATCCAGTACCACAGGGGCGGCCGTACAGATGTTGACCTGCGTCACAGTTGGCGGCAGAGCGGTGATGTAGGGGGCGATCTTCCGATAGCGGTCCGCGCCGAAGCCGGGCAGCGCCAGCAGCTCGGTGGTGCTCGTGATGTAGAGGTTCGCAGTCAGATAAGGCGGGTTCTGACTCAGGTATGCATTGTCCTCCGCTCCGTCCGGCAGGGGCTGATTGTCCGGATCGATCCAGTCCACGAGCAGGTCCGCCCACTTGGGCTCGATTCCGGCGAACTGCAGCAATCGCTGAAAGATGAGCACTGTCTGAGGGTTGGCGTGCGAGGGTTCCTGCTGGCCCGGTACCTGCCCTGGTACCTGCCCCGGGCCGCCGGAACCGCTCACCACCAGCGAGTTGAGGTTGAAACGCCCCTGGAGGTCCTCGAGCGAGGCCTGGAGCGTCAGGCCCGGCACAACCTCGACCGGCCCCACTGGGTGAGCCCAGGGCTGTGTTATGTAGATGGTGCCGGTTTTATCCAGCTGCCGGGTTGTACGCAAGCCGATCGCTGCGAGGGCTTCGGCGCCCTGATCGACGAGGAGAGCCTCATCGAAGTCGAATGTTGCGGTGGAGCGACGGGCGCTCATGGCACTCTCGTACGCAATGGCTGCTGCGAGAATGGTACCTAGCGCCACGAGCAGAATGGCGACCAGCATAGCGAGGCCGCCTTGCCGGCCGGGGAGGGCGCCGCGCAGAGGACCGCGCGCGAGGGGCTGGGGCGTCATCCCGGTATCTCCACGACCCGGACGAGCTTGCCCCAGTCGTCGGTCTCGAGGGTGATCTCCACCGCGATTGGCCGCGAGCGCAGCATGAGATCAGTGTTCGTCGCACCCACGGTGTTGGTGGCCGGCGGCCACTGCGTTTGCCAGGCCCGGTTCACGTCCATGAATCGCAGGCTCACCGACTTCAGGTGTGTGATCAGGTCTCGCCGGATCGCGGTGCTGTTCTGAGTCGGGTCCAGCACCGTCCAATACTCACGGCGCAGCGTGCCGTTCTCGAAGTAGTACGCGACGCGTTGCAACCCAGGGCGCTGCAGCCCGGCCGGGTTCGTCCAGCCGCCGCGAGTCAGCGCTGCGAGGGGCGGGGTCGAGGGTTTCGACTGTAACGCGAACTGATAGTTGTCGCCGACCGGCTCCCGGATAGGACGCGGTGCCAGCTGCACGAAATCCTGCTCCAGCACCCGCATCGCGGTCTGCAGCTCCAGCAGCTTCTGC
>DASTDD010000317.1:0-12827 GCA_035710545.1 Steroidobacteraceae bacterium | reverse complement strand
GCAGGACGCCCTGCATCGCCTCGCGATCGCCGTGCCGGCCAGTCTCGCGCTGATCTGCGCCCTGCTGTTCATCAACTTCGGCTCGCTGGTGGATGTGCTGCTGGCCGCCAGCGTCATCCCGATGGCCTTGATCGGCGGCATCTTCGCCCTGGCGATCACCGGAACACCCTTCAGCGTGTCGGCCGCCATCGGCATGGTGGCTCTGTTCGGCATCGCCACCATGGACGGAATCATCGTCCTCTCCTACTACAACCTGCACATCGAAGAGGGGCTCGATCGGGTGAGCGCGCTGCTGCAGACCTGTCGAGTGCAGATGCGCCCTGTGCTGATGACCTGCATCGTCGCGTGCGTGGGACTTGTGCCGGCGGCACTGTCCACGAGCATCGGCTCTCAGGTGCAGCGCCCCCTGGCGCTGGTCGTGGTCGGTGGGATGCTGCTGACTCCGGTGCTCGTGTTACTGGTGTTGCCGGTTCTGATACTCCAGTTGTCGCGCCGAGCGCCGGATCCTGAGCAGATCGGGCCCGCAGAGCCGGCGAGATGAGAGTCAGAGCTGTCGCAGCCACACCGAGCGCGCCGGTCGTCCCGTGCCTGCTGAGTGCGCTCGCCGTGGCGCTCGTCGGCGGTTGTGCAGTGGGGCCAGACTTCAAGCCACCGGCCGCGCCGCCGGTGAAGAGCTATCTGCCGCCTGACTCGACAGTCCCCGCCGACACGGGCGGCCAGGAGCCGCAGCGATGGATAGAAGGGATGGACATACCCGGGCAGTGGTGGACCCTGTTTCACTCCCCGGCGCTCGATGAGCTGATCAGCCGGGCCTTCCGGGCCAATCCCAGCATCGAGGCGGCGCAGGCGGCATTGCGCGAGGCCGATGAGAGCTATGCGGCGCAGCGGGGCGCCTTGCTGCCCGCGGTCCAAGCGGGTTACTCCGTAGAACGCCAGCGCAATGCTGTGGGGACACTGGCGCCGACGCTGAGCTCAGGCGAGACCGTCTTCACGCTGCACACCGCGCAGGTCAATGTTTCGTATCTGCTCGATTTGTTCGGCGGCGCCCGCCGCCAGGCGGAGTCCCTTCACGCCGTTGCGGATGCGCAGCGGTATGAGCTGGCAGCGACCTACCTCACGCTCGCCTCGAACGTCGTGGCCGCCACGATCCAGTTGGCTTCGATCGAGGCTCAGCTCGCGGCGACGAATGACATCGTGAGCAGTGAGCGCGAGGCACTGGACATTCTCAAACGCCAGTATGAGCTGGGGTCGATTCCCATGACCGATGTGATGGCGCAGGAAGCGACCCTTGCCACGACACAAGCGACCCTTCCCGCGCTCGCCCGGCAACTCGATCAGACACAGCACGCGTTGGCCTTGCTCGCCGGGCGCTTCCCCGGCGAACAGCCGCCGGTGCGGTTCGAGCTTCCGATAGCGGGAGCGGTACCCGCATCTGCAGCGGCCCCCGTTACCGCACCGACTGATGCGCAGACACTGAGTCTTCCACGCGACCTGCCACTCAGCGTCCCGGCGCTCCTGGTGCGGCAACGCCCGGATGTGCTCGCCGCGGAAGCTCAGTTGCATGCGGCCACGGCGGCCGTCGGCGTGGCGATTGCCAACATGTTGCCGCAGATCACGCTGACTGCGACCGAAGGGGGCGCATCAACCGAGCTGGCGCAGCTGCTTGCGAGCGGCAATACATTCTGGAGCGGCGGCGCCAGCCTGACGCAGACGCTTTTTTCCGGCGGCACGCTCCTTCATCGCGAGCGCGCCGCTCGCGCCGGTCTCGATCAGGCCGGTGCGCAGTATCGACTCGTCGTGCTCACCGCGTTTGCGAATGTCGCCGACGCGCTGACAGCATTGCGACACGATGCCGATGCAGTCGAAGCCGGAGCGCGGGCGGCGCACGCGGCCGCCGAGAGCTTGACAACCATCCGCCATAACGTGGAGCTGGGTTCGACAGGCTACCTGGCACTGTTGAACGCGCAGCAAACGTACCAGCAGGCAGTGCTAAACCTCGCGCAAGCACAGGCAAGCCGCTTCGCGGATACCGCGGCCCTGTTCCAGGCACTGGGTGGTGGCTGGTGGAACTCCGCTGAACCCGCCCTGGAGGTTGTCCCGCGGGGCTGATGCGGCGCAACATCGAGAAAAATTGTCCGCCGTCGCCGTTCCGAAACGTCGTAGGGTGTCTTCACCACCAAGCGAGGAGCCCATCATGAGCGAGTTTTTGTACGTGTATCGGGGTGGCACGCGACCGACGGCGCCCGAGCAGATGCAGCAGGTCATGCAGAAATGGATGACATGGATGAAGGAGCTCGGAGCCCAGGGACACATGAAGGATCCGGGGCATCCGCTGGAGCGCACCGGCAAGCTCGTCGCCGGCCAGCGCAAGAGTGTCACGGACGGGCCCTATGCCGAGAAGGATGTCGTCGGCGGCTACAGTCTCATCGAGGCCCGGGATCTGGACCAGGCCGCCGAGCTCTCGGCAGGCTGCCCGATCCTGGAGGTGGGCGGAACCGTGGAAGTCCGGCCGATCATGCGGATGGACCGGTAGTGGAGCGCGAGCCGGCGCTGCCTGAGGGAGCGCGCTCGCACCCCGGCGGCGGTAGCGGCGCCAAAGCGGTCCGCAAGAGCGGCCCGCCCCTGCAGCTGGATCCCGTCGCGCATCTGTTCCGCCACGAGTCAGGGCGGCTGATTGCCGCTCTGACTCGCCTCTTTGGAGTCCACAACCTGGCGCTCGCCGAGGATGTGGTGCAGGAAGCCCTGTGTCGTGCGCTGGAGGTGTGGAAGCTGCGCGGCATACCGGATAACCCGTCCGCCTGGCTGATGGCGACGGCGAAGAATCAGGCACTGGATGTCTTGCGGCGCGAGCGCACGGCACGGACCTTCGCCCCGGAGCTGGGCCGGCTGCTGGAAACCGAGTGGACGCTCGTACCCACCGTCGACGAAGCGCTCGGAGAAAATGCGATCCGCGACGACGAGCTGCGCATGATGTTCTCCTGCTGCCATCCGCGTCTCACCGAGGAAGCCCAGGTCGCACTGGTACTGCACATCCTGTGCGGATTCAGCGTGAGCGAAATCGCGAACGCTTTTCTCAGCGGGCAGGCGGCCATCGCCAAGCGCATCGCGCGAGCCAAGAAGGTGCTCGCGGGGTCACGGCGACTGTTTGATCTCACCGACGCCGAGGATCTCAGGGGGCGGCTGTCGGCCGTGCAGCGGGCCCTGTACCTGCTGTTCAACGAGGGCTACCACGGGTCCTGCGCAGAAGCGGTGGTCCGCGTGGATCTTTGCCGGGAAGCGATGCGACTCGCGCAGATTCTTTGCGTGCATCCGCTCGCCGGCACGCCGGCGACCGATGCGCTCCTGGCGTTGATGTGTCTGCACGCCGCGCGCCTGCCGGGCCGTGTGGATACGGGCGGCGCGCTCAGTGCGCTTCCCGATCAGGATCGCAGTCAGTGGGACGGCGCTCTCGCCGCGCACGGACAGCAGCTCCTCGAGCAGTCTGCCCGGGGCGAGGAGATCAGCGAATACCACGTGGAGGCAGCGATCGCGTGGGTACACGCATCGGCACAACGGCCGCAGGATACCGACTGGGCGCAGATCGTCTCGCTCTATGACACTCTGATGACGATCCGGCCCTCGCCGGTCGTGGCGCTCAATCGCGCGATCGCGCTGGCCGAGCTCGAGGGTCCCGAGCGCGGCCTCGAAGCGATCCAGGCGATCGCGGATCGCGAGCGACTGGCGAGCTATCCCTTCTACCGGGCTGCCCTCGGCGAGTTCGAGCTGCGCCGCGGACAGCCTGCGCTCGCGAGCGGACATTTCCGCTCGGCCCTGGAGCTCGCGCGCAATGCGACCGAGCGCCGCTTCCTGCAGAATCGCCTCACGGCCTGTGAGTGCCGGGCCCGTGAGGTCGGGGTGTCGCAGTGATTCAATCGGGCCGCCGCCACCATGGGAGCCGCGCGCAGGGCGGGTATACTCCCCTCTGACCGTCAATCGCCGCCTGCGACCGCGGCAAGGCCTCGAGCTCCCGATCCGGCATGGGCGATCGTCCAAACCTGTTGATCCTGATGGCGGACCAGCTGGCTCCGCGGGTGCTCGCCGCCTATGGCGGCCAGGTTGCCCGCACTCCCCACATCGACGCGCTGGCCAGGACCGGTGTGGTCTTCGAGTCCTTCTACTGCAACAGCCCCCTGTGCGCGCCATCCCGGTTTTCGTTCATGGCCGGACAGCTGCCCTCGAAGATCGGCGCCTACGACAACGCCGCAGAGTTTCCCGCCCAGGTGCCGACGTTCGCCCACTACCTGCGGGCCGCCGGCTATCAGACCGCGCTCAGCGGCAAGATGCACTTCTGCGGGCCCGATCAGCTGCACGGCTTCGAGGAGCGGCTGACGACGGACATTTACCCAGCGGATTTCGGCTGGACACCCGACTGGAATCGGTTCGACGAGCGGCCGGCGTGGTATCACAGCATGGACTCCGTGATCCAGGCCGGAGCTTGCACACGAACCAATCAGATCGATTTCGATGACGAGGTCGCCGCGGCGGCGCGCCAGAAGCTGTTCGACATCACGCGTGGCAGGGACCCGCGTCCGTTCTGCCTCGTGGTATCGATGACTCACCCGCACGATCCGTACGTGATTCCCACTGCGTACTGGAATCGTTACCGCGACGAGGAGATCGACATGCCGCGCGTGCCGGATCTCGCCGGCCGCGAGGACCCGCATTCGCGCCGTTTGCGCCACGTCATCGGCCTCGACCTGGCGCAACCGAGCGGGGCGCAGATCCGGGCCGCGCGCCGCGCTTACTACGGCGCCGTGTCTTATGTGGACGATCAGATCGGCTCGCTGGTCAGCACGCTGGAGGAGGCGAATCTGGCGACCAACACCATCGTGCTCGTCATCGCCGATCACGGTGACATGCTGGGTGAACGCGGGCTGTGGTACAAAATGAGCTTCTACGAAGCCGCCTGCCGCATTCCACTGATCGTGCACGCGCCGAGCCGGTTCGAGCCGCGCCGCGTTGCCGGAGTGGCCTCACTCCTTGACCTGCTGCCGACGCTGACAGCGCTCGCACGCGGTGGCGTCGAACCGGAATATGCCGCGGCGCTCGATGGTCGCAGCCTGCTCCCCCAGCTCGAGGGCCGCTCGGACGGCGATGCCGGCGAAGTCATCGGCGAGTATCTCGCCGAAGGCGCAGTCGCTCCGGTCGTCATGATTCGCCGGGATCGGTACAAGTACGTCCACTCGCCCGTCGATCCCGACCAGCTCTACGACCTGGTGAGCGATCCCGACGAGCGCGAGAACCTCGCGGGCGATGCCGGTCAGGCTGCCCGAGTCGCCCAGCTTCGTGCCGAAGTGGCCCATCGTTGGTCGCTTTCCAGTATTCATCAGGCCGTGCTCGCCAGCCAGCAGCGACGCCACTTCGTGTATGCAGCCCTGCGACAGGGTGCCTACCGGCCCTGGGATTTCCAGCCACGGCGCGATGCCAGCCGCCTTTACATTCGCAATGACCAGGAACTCAACGACCTCGAGCGCATGGCCCGCTTTCCGCCGCTGGGTTGAGCAACCCCCGGTGCGCCCGCGCGATCCGGCGCCGGGCCTGGCGGCGGTCGCCGGCTGGATCAGCGTCGCTCTGGGCGCCGTGGCCTTGCCGGTGGACGCCGCCGCAGCGGCCTCTGCGCCCGAGCCGCCTGCCTGTCACACGGTCCGGCTGGCTGACATCGGCTGGACGGACGTGACGGCCACGACCGCGACGCTCGGGCAGGCCCTGAAAGATCTCGGCTACGACCCGCAGATCACGCTTCTGTCCGTGCCCGTGACGTATGAGGTCATGAGACAGGGCAGCATCGATGTGTTTCTGGGCAACTGGATGCCGGTTCAGACACACGACCGGCAGCCCTATCTGGATGACGGCTCCATCGAGATCGTGCGCGAGAATCTGCGCGGAGCGAAATTCTCGCTCGCGGTGCCCGCGTATCTGTACGCGGCCGGACTGCGGGATTTCTCCGACATCCAGCGCTTCGCGGCCGCCCTGAACCATACGATCTATGGAATCGAGGCGGGCAGTGTCGGGGACCGGCACATCCTGGAGATGATCCAGCACAACGCCTATGGCCTGGGCACTTTTCACCTCACCGAGTCGAGTGAGCAAGGGATGCTCGCGGAGGTCGGCCGGGCCTATGCCGCACACGCCCCGATCGTGTTTCTCGCCTGGGATCCGCACCCGATGAACATGATGTTCGACATTCGCTATCTCACCGGGGGAGATGCGACCTTCGGGCCCAACTATGGCGGGGCCACGGTGGTCACGCTGACGCGCGCCGGCTATCTCGCCCAGTGTCCCAACGTCGCCAGGCTGTTGCGGAACCTGCAATTCACGACCCGCGGCGAGAGCGAGATGATGCGGTCGATTCTCGCCGATCATCAACCCGCCTCCGTGGCGGCCGCAGGCTGGATCGCCGGCCACCCGGCGGTCGTACAGCAGTGGCTGCTCGGCGTTCACACCTTCGACGGGAGATCTCCCGGCAGCACCCCGGGGGGCCGCGCGAGAACGTCCGGTCTGAGTGCACGTTTCGAGCGTTGGCTCACGCTCCACAAACTGCCCGTCGGCGAGCTCATGGCAACCGGCATAGACTGGGTGAAGCATCACGGCGCCGGCATCTTCCAGGCGATTGGTACCTCGGTCGGAGGCGCGACCAACGCCGTCTATCGCGCGCTGAGCGTTCTGCCGACCTGGCTCGTGATCCTGGCGACGGGCCTGTTTGCATGGTGGATGCAGCGCTCCTGGGCGCTGACCGCCTTCGTGCTCGTGGCGCTTCTGCTCATCGTGAATCTGGGGTACTGGCCGCAGACTCTCGAGACGCTCGCTCTCGTCCTGGTCGCAACCGTGACCGCCGCGGGCATCGGTGTACCGGTTGGCATCGCCTGCGCGCATCGGCCGGCTCTCGCTGCAACCCTGCGGCCGGTGCTCGATCTGATGCAGACGCTGCCGACCTTCGTGTATCTGATTCCGACGCTCGTCCTGTTTGGCCTCGGGGTGGTTCCGGCACTCATCTCCACCGTCATCTTCGCGCTGCCTGCACCGATCAGACTGACGCAGGTCGGTATCGCGGGCGTACCCCGCGCACTGGTCGAGGCGGGCGAAGCGTTCGGCGCGACGCGCTGGCAGATGCTGTACAAGATCGAGCTGCCGGGAGCGGCGCCACTGATTCTCGCGGGCATCACCCAATGCATCATGTTGAGCCTCTCCATGGCGGTCATCGCCGCACTGGTCGGCGCAGGGGGCCTGGGCGTGCCGGTCGTGCGCGCACTCAGCTCGGTCCAGATCGGCATGGGCATCGAAGCGGGACTCGCCATCGTGCTGCTGGCGATCATTCTCGACCGCATCATGCGTCATCCGCAGCCTCCACACTGAATGCATCCCAAGAGTTCGGGCGAAATGAAATCCATCTCTGAGCCAGGCCGGTCAGTCGACGTCGTCCTCGAGACGGACGTGCTGGTGGTCGGCAGCGGACCCGGGGGACTCGCCGCCGCCATCGCGGCCGCGCGCGCCGGTGTGCGGACTGCACTGCTCGATCGCAATGGCTGCTTCGGCGGCAACATCACGCAGGTGGGTGTGGAAGGCTTCGCCTGGTACCGGCATGAGCAGACCGTGGACAGCGAGGGCATCGGCATCGAGTTCGAGCAGCGGGCCAAGGCGATGGGTGCCGCGGTGCCGGAGCCCCAGTCGGCCAGTTACGCGCTCGACGCTGAAATGTTCAAGTACGTCGCCGACGTGCTCGTGGAGGAGGCCGGCATCAAGCCGCTGCTGCATCGTCTGTGCGTTGCGCCCATCATCGAAGCCGGCGCCATCCGCGGAGTCATCACCGAAAGCAAGTCGGGGAGGGAGGCGATCCTGGCCCGGCGCGTGGTCGATGCGACCGGCGATGCCGATGTGGCGGCCTGGTGTCGCGCGCCTTACCGCAAGACGCCGAAGGAGGAGATGATGGCCGCGTCGGTCATGTTCTCCATGGCAGGCGTCAACAAGCGGCGCTTCCTCGAGCAGGTCAAGGCCGACCCCCAGACCTACCGGGACTGGGCCGGCAACGCGGAGTGGGATATCGAGACCAGCGGCAAGGAAGATCACCTGTTCTCGCCGTTTCTGCGCAAGCCCTTCAAGCAGGCAGTCGCGGCCGGAGTCATTCCACCGACCCTGAGCACGATTGCCGGCACCTGGGGGGCCATCAGCGACCAGGGTGATCTGACCTACCTGAACCTGATTCACCTGCCGCGCATCGACGGCACGGACGTCAACGATCTGACGACCGGTGAGATCGAGGGGCGACGCCAGGCGATTCATGCCGTCGAGGCGCTGCGGCGCTTCATGCCGGGCTGCGAGGATGCCAAGCTGCGCAATTTCGGCATGACGATTGGCATCCGCGACACCCGCAAGATCGATGCGCTCTACAACATGACCGGCACGGACGTGCGCGAGCAGGCGCGGTTCGAGGATTCCATCGGGATCTTTCCGGAATTCATCGACGGCTACGGCATCCTGATACTCCCGACCACGGGACGGTATTTTCACGTGCCCTATCGTGCGCTCGTGCCCCAGGGCATCGCCGACCTGCTGGTGGCCGGCCGCTGTATCGGCGGAGACAAGGTCTCGCACGCCGCGGTTCGCAACATGGCGTGCTGCGCCGTGAGCGGGCAGGGCGCGGGGACGGCCGCGGCCGTCTCGGTGAAAACCGATCAGCCGTTCGATCGACTGGATGTCGGCGCGGTGCAGCGCGAGCTGACGCGGCAGGGCGCGCGGATTCAGTGAGTCCTTGACGTACGACTACATCATCGTCGGGGCCGGGTCGGCCGGCTGCATTCTCGCGGCCCGCCTTTCCGAGTCGGGCCGCCACAGCGTGTTGCTCCTGGAAGCCGGGGGACGCGACGATGCTCTGCGTTTCCGGGTTCCGATCGGCTATGTCTATACCTACTATGACGCCACGGCCAACTGGATGTACTACCTGCAGCCGGAGCCGGCGCTCGGCAACCGCCGGATCTACTGCCCGCGCGGCAAGGTACAGGGCGGCAGTGGCACCATCAACGCGCTGATCTATATCCGCGGGCAGCGGGCCGATTTCGACGACTGGGTTGCCAATGGCAATCCGGGCTGGTCCTACGAGGACGTCCTGCCGTATTACCGCCGGCTCGAATCCCATCCGCTGGGGAATACTCCCTATCACGCAGCGGACGGCCCCATTCGCATCACGCAGATGCGCCCCTACGCGCACCCGATCTGCAACGCATTCCTGCAGGCGTGCCAGGGTCTGGGCTACCCCGGTAATGACGACTTCAATGGTGTCTCGCTCGAAGGAGTGGGCATCTACGACATCAACACTCGTGCCGGGCTGCGCGACTCCAGCAGCCGGGCATACCTGCGGCCGGCCTTGCGCCGGAGCCATTTGACCTTCGAGCCGCATTCGCTCGTCGAGAGCGTGTTGTTCGACCAGGGGACCAGGGCCCAGGGCGTGCGGGTGCGCCAGCACGGAGCCGTGCGCGAGTACCGGGCTGCCCGCGAAGTCATTCTGAGTGCCGGAGCCATCGACACTCCCAAGCTGCTCCAGCTCTCCGGCGTGGGCGACTCGGCCCTGTTGTCCAATCATGGAATCCGCGTGGTTCGGCACGCCCCGGCCGTCGGTCGAAATCTGCAGGATCACATCTGTGCCAGCTATTTCTACAGGGCGAACCGCAGGACCCTGAACGATGAATTCAGCTCCTGGGTCGGCAAGGCGAAGGCGGCCGCACAGTTTGTGCTGGCGCGCCGGGGCCCGCTGGCCCTGAGTGTGAACCAGGCCGGCGGATTTCTGCGCAGCAGCCCCTCGCGCCCCTATGCAAACATCCAGCTCTACTTCAACCCGCTCTCCTATGAGATTCCGAAGGGGCGCGGGACCGCGCTGCGGCCGCAAGCCTACTCCGGTTTCCTCCTGGCATTCTCGCCGTGCCGCCCGAGCAGCCGCGGCACCGTCGAGCTGGCCTCAGCGGATGTGAATGAGCCGCCACTGATCCGTCCTCACTACCTGTCCACCCAGCAGGACATTGACGAGGTGGTCGAGGGCAGCCGCCTGGTCCGGACTTTGATGCAGGCGCCCGCTCTGCGGGCCGTCACGGTCGAGGAGACCAAGCCGGGCGCGAGTGTGGCCACGGATGAGCAGATGCTGCAGTACTTTCGCGACGAGGCCGGCTCGATCTATCACCCCTGCGGCTCCTGCGCCATGGGATCCGATCCCCGGACCAGCGTGGTCTCGAGCCGGTTGCAGGTCCACGGAACGACGCGGCTCAGGATCGCGGACGCTTCGATATTTCCGAACGTGACGTCCGGGAACATCAACGCGCCCACGATGATGGTCGCGGAACGGGCGGCCACGATGATTCTGGAGGAGGCGCGCGCCGGGGGCTGAGGCCTCACTGCACCGGGGTGCCGGCCATCTCCAGGTGCAACATCTTGCCGGTGTAAGGATGGCTCGCGGCCACTTCCTCATTCAGCTCGACGCCCAGTCCGGGCTCCGCGGACGGAATCACGTACCCATTCTCCCAGCGGACCGGCTGTCGCAGGATCTGCGCCTGGAAACCGTCCCAGCGCTCGATTCCTTCGAGGATGAGGAAGTTGGGACTGCAGGTGGCAAGCTGAATGTTCGCAGCTCCCACCACGGGGCCGCAATACAGGTGCGGAGCAATCTGCGCGTGCCGCACCTCGGCCATCCCTGCGATCTTCTTGCCTTCGAGGATTCCCCCGACACGACCGAGATTCATTTGCAGGATGGCCGCCGCGCCGGCCTCCAGCACGCGGGCGAAATCATACTTCGTCGCCAGGCGCTCGCCCGCGGCGATCGGAATGCTCGTGGCGCGCGCGACGAGCGCCATCTCCTGCGGCGCATCGGGTGGAACCGGTTCCTCGAACCACAGCGGATCATAGGGCTCCAGGCGCCTCGCCAGCCGGATCGCCGCCGCGGCCGTCATCTGTCCGTGCGTACCAAACAGCAGATCAGCGCGACTGCCCACCGCTTCGCGCAACAACCGGGCGAAACGCTCGCAGCGATCCAGGTCCGGCAGCCTCAGCTGCCGCCCATCGAATGCGCTGTAGGGTCCGGCCGGATCGAACTTCAGGGCCGTGAAGCCCTGCTGCAGATACTCGGCAGCACGCTCCGCCGCAAGCTCCGCATCCAGATAGACATCCGTCCGATCCCCGGGCCTGGCGTAGAGGTACGTGTAGGTGCGAAGGCGCTCGTGCACGCGACCGCCGAGCAATTGATAGATCGGCTGCCCGGCGTCCTTGCCAACGATGTCCCAGCAGGCCATCTCCAGTGCGCTCAGCACTCCCATGAGCGTCAGGTCGGGATGCTGCGTGAATCCGGCCGAGTACACCCGGCGCCAGATCTTCTCGATGTCATGCGGATCCTCGTCGCACAGGTAGCGCTGAAACACATCCTCGATCATTTTCGCCACGAGATGTGGATCGAACGGCACGCAGTAGGCTTCCCCGATACCCTCCACATTCGTGCTGGTCTTCAGCTTCGCGAACACAAAGTAGCGCCCGCCGTAGTGCGGCGGCGGATTCCCCACGACGAAAGTGCGGATATCGGTGAGTTTCATGGATGAGCCGTCAGGGTTTGGCCGCGGCGCCGGCAGTCGAAGCGCGCGAGCCTCCACGCAGCATGGTCAGCGCGAGCGTCGCGGAGGCCAGCATGAGGAAGAGGCTCACCGCGTTCAGGACCGGGCTCGCACCCTCGCGCATGCGCCCGTACATCATGATCGTCAGTGGCGAATCGGAGCCTACCAGCATGAGGGTCGTGTTGAAATTCTCGAACGACATGAGGAATGCAATGGCGGCCGAGCCGATCAGCGCCGGCCGCAGGTAGGGAAACGTGATCGTCCGCAGCACGGCCGCGTGCGAGGCACCGAGGTTCAGGGCTGCCTCCTCCAGCGTCCGATCGAATCTCTTCAGGCGCGCAGAGATCATGAGAGTGGCCACGGTGGCGATGTAGGAGAATTGCCCGAGCGCGACCAGGGGCAGGCCCGGCCGCAGAAAATCCAGATCGAGCCCGAAGGCATCGTCGGCGAATTCGGCGAGCCGGCTCGACAGCGAAAGGATGGAGATGCCGAGGATGACACCGGGAATGACCAGGGGAGTGAGCATGAGCACCGACAGGACCTGCTTGCCGGGAAAGCGGAAGCGCTCCATCAGGAAGGCGTTCGCGGTTCCGACGCAGACGGAGAGAAGGGTGACCCAGCTCGCCACCGTGACGCTGGTCCAGATGCTGCCGAGCAGCTCCGGGTCGTGAAACAGTCCCACGCGGCCGGTCGATGCGTTGCCGACGAACCAGTCGAGCGTGAAGCCGCGCCAGGGCGGCGCGGGGTAGGGCGCATCGTTGAAGGCGAAGGCAGCGACGATGACCAGCGGCACAAACAGAAAGATCAGGAAGGCCACCACATAGAGCGAGGTGGCGGCGCGCAGCCAGCGGGAGCGCGGCAGCGATGCGATCATCCTTGCGGCACCGGTTTGCTCATGAGCGCCTCATGACGTCCACGAAGCGCTGGCCACTCAGACGCAGCCCGACCGACACCATCAAGGTGGACAGTCCGAGCAGCAGGAAGCCAAACGCCGCGCCCTGTTCCCAGTTGAATCGCACGATGAACTGGGTGTAGATCAGCTCGGTGAACCACTGTGAGTTCTTGCCTCCGAGCAGGTTGGGAGTCAGGTAATTACCGAGTGTGAGCATGAAGACGACGATGCACCCGGCGGTAATGCCGGGGGCCGCATGCGGAATGACGATGCCGCGCAGGATCGACGGGCCGCTCGCGCCCAGATCGTACGCGGCC
>DASTDD010000316.1:0-19791 GCA_035710545.1 Steroidobacteraceae bacterium | reverse complement strand
GATCGGCGTACAGCTCGCCAGGTGAGCCGATCTGCTGGATGGCGCCCTGGTTCAGGGCGACGATCCGGTCGGCCATGGTCATGGCCTCGATCTGATCGTGAGTCACGTAGATCGAGGTGATTCCCAACTCGCGCTGCAACTTGCGGATCTCGTAGCGCATCTGCTCGCGCAGGCGCGCATCCAGGTTCGACAGCGGCTCGTCGAAGAGAAAAGCCTTCGGCTGCCGCACGATCGCGCGGCCCATCGCAACGCGCTGTCTCTGTCCACCCGACAGATCGCGCGGCCGCCGGTCCAGCAGGCTCTGCAGGCCGAGCTTCGCGCTCGCCTCACGCACCGCCGCCTCGATCCGCGCCGCGGGCAGCCCGCGCAGCTTCAGGCTGAAGCTCATGTTCTCGCGCACATTCATGTGCGGGTAGAGGGCATACGACTGGAACACCATCGCCAGGTCGCGGTCGCCTGAGGCCACATCGTTCATCAGCCGGCCATCGATCCGGATCTCACCTTGTGTGACCTGGTCGAGCCCGGCGATCAGGCGCAGGAGCGTGGACTTGCCGCATCCCGAAGGGCCGACGAGGACGATGAACTCACCGTCGGCGATGGAGAGTTCGATGTCACGCAACACGACGCTCTCGCCATAGCTTTTCTGTACCCCTCGGAGCGCGATCGACGCCACTGTTTATCCCTTCACGGCGCCAGCGGTGAGGCCCTGCACGAGATAGCGCTGCACGAGCAGGAAGAATGCGCACACGGGCAGCAGCGCCAGGACTCCGGCCGCCATCATCTGACCGAAGTCCACTGAGAACTTGGAGACGAATCCGAGCAAACCCACCGGGAATGTGGTCACCGCGGCCGATGAATTCAGCATCAGCGCGAACAGCAGCTCGCTCCACGCCGCCGTGAACACGAAACCCAGTGTCGCGGCCAGGCCGGGCAGGGTCAGCGGCAGAATGACCCGGCGCAGTCCCTGCAGGCGCGTCGCGCCATCGATCCACGCGGCCTCCTCGAGCTCGCGGGGGATGGCTTCGAAGAACGACTGCATGAGAAAGCTTGCGAACGGCACGTTGAACGCCGTGTACACCAGGATGAGGCCGGTCAGACTGTTGGTAAGGCCGAGGGGAGTCAGCAGGCGGAAGATCGGCGCCACGATCATGACCAGCGGAAACATCTGGGTCATGAGCATGATGGCAATGATCCAGGACTTGCCGCGAAACTCGAACCGGGACAGGCCGTAGCCCGCGCCGCTTGCCACGATCGAGCTCAGCAGTGCCGTGAGACCCGATACGATCACGCTGTTGCGGAAGAACAGCGGGAACTGCGTGTGCCGCAGCACCGACACGTAGTGCTGCAGGCTCATGTGAGAAGGCCAGAGGCGGATGCCTTCGCTGTAGAGAAGATCGTCGGGCGTCAAAGAGACCTTCAGCAGCCAGAACAGTGGAAAGAGCGCGAATGTCAGGAAAGCCGCGAGGGCAGCGTAGTGCAGCGTCCATTGAACATTGCGGAGCAGGCGACGCCGCATGCCATCAGCTCCTCATGAGCACCGCGCGGCGAAGCGCAAGGACGCAGAAGGCGTAGGCCAAAAGCAGGGTGAGCAGCACCGCCGCCACGGCGGATGCGTAGCCGAAGTCCAGGCGCTGGAATGCCTGAGTGAAGATGTAGCTGGCGAGTGTTTGAGTCGTATCCGCCGGGCCGCCCCGGGTCATCACGACGATGAGATCCGCGAAGTTGGCGATCCAGACGGTACGCAGCAGCACGGTGATGGCAATCGTCGGTGCGAGGAACGGAAGCGTGATCCGCCGGAACCGGACCCAGGCGCCTGCACCATCCATGGCAGCCGCTTCATAGATGTCGCGGGGAATGGACTGCAAGGCGGCGAGGAGGGTGATCGCAAAGAACGGAATGCCCCACCAGATGTTGGCGAGGATGGGCCCCCACAGAGCATGCTGGGGATCGGACAGGAGATTCTCGGGGCGATCCATGAGCCCCAGATGCCGGAACCAGTGCGGCAGCGGTCCGACGACCGGGTTGAAGAGCCACGCCCAGTCCAGGCCACACAGAAAGCTCGGCACCGCCCAGGGAAGAAACACGCCGAGCCGGATCAGCGCCCGCCCGGAGAATTCGCGGTTGAGCAGCAACGCGAGCGCAAGGCCCAAACCCACCTGCGGTCCGAGCGACCCCACAGTCCAGAGGACCGTGTTACGCATTGCCCCCCAGAACCCCGAGTCGCTGAGGAGATCACCGAAGTGCTCCAGGCCGACGAAGCTCCCGCTGCGCGGATCGAGCAGCGTGATGTCCCGGAAGGCGTACGAGAGGCCGATGATGAGCGGCACGAGCATGATGGCGGCGACGACCAGCACCGCCGGCAACGTGTAGAGGTAGGGCTCGAGTCTTCGCATCCTCAGTGGGCCCGGCTCAGCTGCTTGCGCCGCGCCTTGGTGAGATAGGCCGCCCACTGGCGGTTCATCGCCTGCGGCGAGAGCCGGCCGAGCAGCGCCTGCTGGCTCGTTCGGACCACCAGCGAATCGGCAAAGTAGGCGAAGCCCGGCAGATAGGTCGGCATCAGGGTCGCCACCTCGGCAGGGTCCGCAAGCTCCGCGAACCAGCCCTGGAACTCGGCGCTCGCATATAGCGGATCATGCTCGGCCGCCTGGTAGATCGGCAGAGCGCCCACGCGCTGATTCCAGATACGGTTGGCGGCCGGATCATCGAGCGCCTGAATCAGCTTCCAGTCGAGCTCCTTGTAGAGGCTGCGCCGGAAGATCGACCAGCCCACATAACCCAGCGTCGGAAACGCCCTGCCAGAGGGGCCCTTCGGCATCGGCGCGACGCCGAACTCGCCCGGCTTCATGCGGCTCGCCACAGCGATCAGCGCATCTGGATCCTGATCCATCATCGCGCAGCTGCCCGAATAAAATCCCGCCACCACCTCGTTGAATCCCCAGTTGACACTGTCGCGCGGCGCGAGCCCGTCACGATACAGATCCACCAGCCAGGTTGTTCCCCTGACCCAGCTCGGGCTGGTGAGTGTGGAAGTCCCGTCGGAGGCAAAGAATACGTTGTTACCGGCCATGCCCGCGCCGAAGATCATCCAGGCATTGAGCCCGCCGGGGCCGCCGCGCAGGCAATAGCCGGCCTTGCCGGGCAGGGCCGAGATCCGCTTCGCATCCGCGCGCAACTCCTCGAGCGTCGTGGGCGGCGTCGCGATGCCCGCCTGTTGAAACAGAACCTTGTTGTAGAAGAGAGCCCGGAGGTACAGTCCATACGGCAGCAGCCACGCCGTATGATCGACCGCGCGTGCAACTTCGAGCGTACGGGGGGTGAGTCCACGCGTCTCGCTCCACCCGGCCAGATAGGGCTCGAGGCTTTCCAGCATCCCGTTCTCGGCATACAGCGAGACCCAGCGGTCCGGCATCTCGACCACATCCGGCGCGTCTCCCGCGGCCACCATGGTGGCGAGCTTCTCGAACGCCGTGCTCCAGCCGAGCGAGGTGATCTCGACGTGCGTGCCGGGATTGCGCTTCTCGAACGAGTCGATCAGCGATCGGAGGGTCTCGGTCCGCTCGGGGCTCGTCAGCACCTCGACGAGCTTGAGGGATGTGTCAGCAAGGGCCGGGGCGGTGAGCAGCAGACACACTGCCGCGATCAGCACGCACCGCGCGGGCATCAGCCCTGGGCCATCTGGAAGGCGTGCGTGAGATCGGCCCAGAGGGATTCGGTGCCTTCCAGCCCGACGTGCAGCCGGATCGTGTTGGGTGGCACCCCGAAGTCCATTGCCGAGTTCGGCCCGGTCGCCTGAGCTCGCGCGACCAGCGCCGGGACCGCGAGGCTCTCGTAGCCGCCCCAGCTCACACCGAGCTGGAAGAGTCGCAGCGAGTCGCAGAACTCCGGGATGTAGACCGTCTCGTCGACCTCGAACGAGAACAGCCCCGAGGTGCCCGTGAGACTTTCGGGGAGCGTACCCTTGAGAGCCGGATGATGCACCGCCGTGACGTGAGGATGCTCCTCGAGGCGTCGCGCCAGCACCAGGGCCGACTCTTCGTGCGCCTTCATACGGACCGGCAGAGTCCGCAGGCCCCGCACCAGCAGCCACGCCTCGAACGGCGCAAGCTTCGCCCCAATATACGGGCACACGGTCCGCCGGACATGCCCGATCAGATCCGCGGGGCCGGCCACAACGCCCGCCACGGTGTCGCTGTGACCCCCGATGTACTTGGACGCCGAGTGAATGACGAGGTCGACTCCCTGCCGGATCGGCCGTTGAAACACGGGGGTGGCCCAGGAGTTGTCGAAGATCGACAGCGCCCCGTGCTTGCGCGCGAGACTCGCCAGCGACTTGACGTCGTGCGCTTCCATCATCCAGCTCGTCGGGCTCTCCAGATACAGCACCCTCGCACCCGGGAGCGCCGCTGCGACCGCAGCGTGATCTGCGCCACTCACATAGTCGACTGAGACGTTCAGCTTCTTGAGCAGCGTCTCGAAGAGACGATAGACGTCCGGATACACATGCCGCACGCAGACAATACGGTCGCCCGGCTCGACAAACGCCAGGATCGTCCCCGAGATCGCGGCCATGCCGCTCGGAAATCCGATGGCCTCGTCGGCTTGCTCGAGCTCGGCCATCTTCTCTTCGAACTGCCTAACGGTTGGATTGGTGGTGCGCGAGTACACGTTCCGGCTGCGCTTGCCGGCGAACGTGTCGCGCATCTCCTCGAAGCTCGAGAACGTGAAGAGTGAGCTTTGCACGATCGGGGGCGCGACCGCCTCGAAGGCGTAGGTCTCCTCATCGTGGGCCAGAAGCCGCTGGGCTCGCGCCAGCGGGTCTAATGGGTTCGGAGGCTGCTCGCTGCTCATGGGTGTGGCCACTCGCAAGGGGAGGATTCCATGCCAGGGGCGAACGATAGCAGGGCCCGGCCCCCGCCGGGGCAAAGCGCCAGCTTTACCGCACGCAGGATTTGCGCGAGGGGACGTCCCCGTGGCGCCTCGGCGCTGTCGCCGTCCGGGAACTGTTGAATGGGGTGGCCGTTGTAGCGCATTGTTCTCCAGTTGAAGGCGAGTTGGAGGGTCAGAGCATGAATGCAAAGAATGGCGATGTCGGGACGGGAGCCGGCGCATCGGCGAACACCGAACAGGTCAAAGAGCATCTGCGTGCCGCGAAGGACGCGGCCGCGCAGGCTGCCCGGGCCCGCGCCGCACAGGCGGGGGACTGGGCGCGCACTCAGTTCGACGATCTGCAGGGGCGTGTGGAGGCGAGACCCTTCACGGCGAGCGCCATTGCGCTGGGCGTCGGCTTCCTGGCCGGCATCCTGGTGATGGGTCTGGTGCGGTCCGGCCGGCGCTAAGCCCACCCCAGGAAATCTCGCCTGCCACAACGGGCGAGCGACCGCCGTAGGCCAAGACGCGAGATTTCCCGGGGACCCCGGGTGCCCCCAGGACCTACCGCCGCCTCAGGGGCTGCCCTGTAATCTGCGGACCGAGTCGCCCGGCGTGACCATTCGGTGACACTCGCGGGCCGACCCCGTGGTCTGCTTGACCCATGCACGAGATCGGCGTGGTGGGTCTGTCCTATCGGCATGCCAATGTGGATGAGGTGGCGCGCTTTGCAGTCCCCAAGGCGGACATCGCAGCGCGCCTGCCCGCATTGCGGGACAGCCTTGGCGTCGCCGAGGTTTTCTACGTAGGCACCTGCAACCGGGTCGAAGTCCTTTACGCGACCGCGGATGGTGCCCCCGCGGGCGATGCCCGCCGAGAGGTCTTCCGGGCGCTGATTGGCCGCGAGCCCGAGCCGGGAGAGGCCAGCCGCGTCCTGCGCGCCTGGATCGGCGAAGCAGCCGTCGAGCACCTGTTCCTGGTCGCCTGCGGGCTGGACTCGGCCCAGACCGGCGAGCAGGAGATCGCCGCTCAGATCCGTGGGGCTTGGGAAAGCGCGCGTCTGGCCCGTACCTGCGGGCCCACGCTCGACCGGGTCCTGAGCGAGGCGCTGAGCATGGCCAATCGGGTCCACCGCATTGAAGCCCGCAAGGCCCGCACGCCGTCCCTCGGGGAGATGGCCGCCGAGCGCGTTCTGCAACATATCGGGGGCGCGCACGCCACGCGCGCGCCTTCCGCGCTCGTGGCAGCACCGACGTTTGCGGAAGCACCCACGTCTTCAGCGGCAGCCGCGTCTGCGGCAGCACTCACGTCTGCGCCAGCTCCCACGTCTGCGTCAGCTCGCGTGGCCCTCATCGGCGTCTCACCGATGACCCGGCGATGCGGCGCGGCCCTGCATCGCGCAGGCGTCCCCCTTCTCATCGTGAATCGCACGCTGCAGGCCGCCGAGGATCTGGCCGGCACCCTCGCCGGGCTGGCTATGAGCCTTGACGAGTTCCGCGGGCGGCCACCCGCGCTGGGCGCCTTGGTGCTCGCGGTGGGCGGCGCCGGACACGTCCTCGACGCCGCCTCGCTGACTTGCATCGCCAATGCCGCGGCCGCTGCGACCGCGCCCGCTGCCCCGACGGCGCACGCCGCCACCGCACCCGCCGTCAACGCACCCGCCGCTGCCCCCCTGCTCGTCGATCTCGGTGTCCCCCCGAATGCCGACCCCGAAGCCTCTCAGGCGCTGGGGTTCGTACGTGTTGGGATGGACGATCTCATCCAGGCGGCCCAGGAGCGGCGGCTGACCCAACTCATGCGCCTCGCCCCCGTTCGGGCCGCCATCGACGAGAGGCTGAACCATCTGCGCAGCGAGCTGGCCACGCGGGCCATTGGCCGCCGCCTGGCGGATCTGCGGGGTGCGTTCGAGCAGATTGCCGCCGATGAGGCCGAGCGCGCCCTGGAGGCGGAGTTGAGCGATCTGGACGAGAGCCAGCGTGAGCGGCTTCAGCGCTTCGCGTCCACGGTTGCACGGCGCCTGGCGCACCTGCCCCTGGCCGGTCTGCGTGCTGCCGCGGTGCACGCGAGCGCCGATGCGGTGGATGCTTTCTTCCGCGAGGCAAAGCTGAGGCGCCGCACCCAGCAAAGCATCGGGGCCCAAGCCCCCACCCTCCCGCACAACAGGCAAAATAAGTAACTCATGACCGACCATCCCCGCTCCGGCGATCTGTATGAGCGCGCCTGCCGGGTCATCCCCGGCGGCGTCAACTCGCCCGTCCGCGCCTTTCGCGCGGTCGGCGGCACCCCACTGTTCATCGACCGCGGCGCAGGCCAGCGAATCACCGACGCCGATGGCCGGACCTATCTCGACCTCGTCAGCTCCTGGGGCGCCCTGATCCTGGGCCACGCTCATCCGCAGGTCGTCGCCGCGATCGACGAAGCGGCCCGCCGTGGGACGACATTCGGCGCCCCCTGCGCAGCCGAAGTGGAGCTCGCCGAGCGAGTCATCAGCTCGTACCCGGGCATCGAGCAAGTACGCTTCGTGTCCTCCGGAACCGAAGCGGTCATGAGCGCCATCCGCCTGGCGCGCGCATTCACCTCGCGCGATCTGATCGTAAAGTTCTCCGGCTGCTATCACGGTCACGCGGATCACCTGTTGGTGGCAGCGGGCTCGGGGCTGGCGACCTTCGGGCGCCCTTCCTCGGCAGGAGTACCGGAGGCGTTTACCGCATGCACCCGCGTTCTACCGCTGGACGATGAGGCAGCCGTCAGCGAGCTTTTCGCCCGCGAGGGCCCACGCATCGCCGCCGTGATCATCGAGCCTGTGCCCGCCAATCACGGCCTGCTGTTGCAGCGCACCGAGTTCCTGCAGAAATTGCGCGAGCTGACCAGCCGGCACGGGGCGCTGCTGATCTTCGACGAGGTGATCTCCGGATTCCGCCTGGCGCGGGGCGGTGTGGCCCAGCTCACCGGCATCACGCCGGATCTCGGGACCTTCGGCAAGGTCATCGGCGGCGGCATGCCCGTGGGCGCTTTTGCCGGGCCGCGCCGGATCATGCAGCGCCTGGCTCCCATCGGGGATACGTATCAGGCCGGCACACTCTCGGGCAACCCCGTTGCCATGGCAGCAGGCATCACGACGCTCGACGTGCTCATCCGCGAGTCGGGCTGGGAGCGACTGGAAGCGCTCGGCACGGAGGTCGAGCGCGCGCTGGCGCCGGTGTTGAAAGCGGCACCGTTTCCGATCCATCTCGTGCGCGCCGGCTCGCTGTTCTGGCTCTCGTTCCACGACGGGGGCGCCCCGCGCACCGCCGCGCCGCTCAGTGAGACGGCCACCGCCCACTTCAGTGCGCTGTTTCACGCGATGCTCGAGCGCGGCGTCTATCTGCCGCCGTCAGCATATGAGGCGTGCTTTCTATCTCTCGCTCACACGAGCGCGGACGTGCAGCTTCTCGCCACGGCGTTGCGTAACTCACTGGCCGCGATCGCATGAAGGCCACGCGCGTCTTTCAGCTCACCGCGCTCGCCCTGGTGGTCGTGTCCGTCGTGCAGGTCGGTTGGTGGCTGTTTGATCAGCGCTCGTATGCCATCGAAAAGGTCGAGAACGCGCGTGCGCTTTACGCCGAGCAGATCCGTGCGGCGCAAGCACTGTTGGACTCCGGAGCATCGCCGCAGAGCGTGCAGGACATGCTGCCGGGCATCGTCATCGATGGCAAACACGCCTCGCTCTCGCCGGATCTCGACCGGATGCTGCTCAGCGAGCAGCATCGGCGGATCCGCCAGTATGCGTGGGAGGGAGGATTCTTCCTGCTCGCGCTCGCCGTCTGTATCGCAGTGATCGCGAGAGCCTTGCGGGCGGAAGCGATGGTCCGGCAGGAGCAGGAAAGCTTCCTCGCGCTCGTCTCGCATCAGTTCAAGACGCCGCTCGCGAGTCTGCAGCTCTCGCTCGAGACCATGGCAATGCGGACGCTTTCCCCGGAGCAGGCGCGCACACTCATCGAACGCATGCTTGCGGATCTGGCACGCATGGAAGCTATGGTGACGCAGATCCTGGAGAGCGTGCGGCTGGAGCGTGGACGCGTGGACCTGCGCCGCGAGCCACTGGAGCTGGCGGGAGCTGTCGCACGAGTGGTTGGCAATCACGAAGAGCGCGCACGCAAGGAGCACATCACGATCTCAACTGACATCGAGCGTGGCATCTACGTGCTGGCCGACCCGCTCGCGCTCGATGTCGTGGTTCGCAACCTGATCGAGAATGCCATTGCGGCCGTCACGCCCGTCGGCGGTGGCACGATTACACTCGGCGCGCGCCGTCACGATGGCGAAGTGGAGCTGACCGTCAAGGACAGCGGTGTTGGCTTCAGGCCCGTCGATAGTGCGCGGCTGTTCGAGAAGTTCACGCGGCTGCATCCCGGTGGCGGCAGCAGCTACTACGGAACCGGCCTCGGCCTGTTCATCGTGCGCCGTCTGATGCAGCTGGCGGGCGGTCGGGTGAGCGCGCACAGCGATGGAGTGGGCCGGGGCGCGCAGTTCGTGCTGGTGTGGCCGGTGGCATCGGCAGGGCCAACATGATCAAGCTCTCACCGAAAGTGTGTCCCGCATGAGCACGCCGGCGCCAACCCGTGTGCTCGTCGTCGAGGACGACCCGCATCTTGCAGCCGGTGTCACCGAGAACCTGCGCGCGGAAGGATACGAGGTTGTCGCCATGGGCGATGGCAAGCCCGCCCTTCAGTGGCTGCGCGATCAACAGTGCAGTCTGATCGTGCTGGACGTGATGCTTCCCGAAATGGACGGCTTCACGCTCTGCCGCACCCTTCGGGAGCAGGGTAACAGCACCCCGGTGTTGTTCTTGACGGCGCGCGGCGATCCCGCCGATCGCGTCCGCGGCCTCGAGGCCGGCGGGGATGATTATCTCGCCAAGCCCTTCCATCTGCAGGAGCTGCTGCTGCGCGTGCGCGCGATACTGCGGCGCTGGGACTGGTACCGGAGCGCCTCCGACACGCCGGCCGGCGCCGTGCTGCACTTCGCCGGCAACGAAGTGGACTTTCGCGCTTTCCGCGCGCGCGCCTGGACCGGAATCTCGCAGGAGCTGACCGAGAAGGAGGCGATGATCCTCAAGGTGCTCGCCGAGCGCCCCGGCGAGATCGTCTCCCGCGAGGACCTGCTGGAGCGCGTCTGGGGCTACGACGTCTTTCCGTCCACGCGGACGGTGGACAACTTCATCCTGCGCCTGCGCAAGCGGTTCGAGCGCGATCCGGCCAACCCGCGCCATTTCCTGACCGTATGGGGTGTCGGCTACCGCTTCCTGATCGAAGGCGAGCCATGAGCAGCGCGCGCACTCTGCGCATCGGCACGCGCGGCTCGGCGCTGGCCATGTGGCAGGCTCGGCATGTCGAGTCGCTGATCCGTGCGCAACCCGAGGCTCCGCCCGTAGAGCTCGTTCGCATCAAGACTGAGGGTGACGTGCGCACGGACGTACCGCTGTGGCAGGTAGGCGGGCGTGCGTTCTTCACCAAGGAGATCGACAAGGCCCTCCTCTCGAAGGAGGTGGATGTTGCGGTTCACAGCCTCAAGGACCTTTCTACTGTGCTGGAGCCCGGGATCGAGCTGGCGGCGGCCCTCACACGCGAAGATCCGAGCGACGCGCTCGTCAGTCGCAATGGGGTGCGGCTGGTGGAGCTCGGGCAGGGGGCGCGGATCGGGACCAGCAGCTTGCGCCGGCGGGCGTTTCTCGCGCGGGCCCGGCCGGACGCGAAGCTGCTGGAGTTGCGCGGCAACGTGCCGACCCGCATCGAGCGGCTGGAGCGCGGCGAGTATGAGGCTATCGTTCTGGCGGCGGCGGGCTTGCGCCGACTCGGGCTCGAGAAGCACATCTCGGAGAGATTGCCGGCGGACGTTTTCCCCCCCGCCGTCTCGCAGGGAGCGATCGGAGTCTGCGTGCGCACGGACGACGCGGAAGCTTCCCGCTGGCTGCGGCGGCTCGACGATCCGGCGTCGCGGCTGGCGACCACGGCGGAGCGCGCGCTGTTACGGACGATAGAAGGCGGATGTCAGGTGCCGCTCGGCGCGCTGGGGACCCTTCGGGACAACGTGCTGCGCCTCCAGGCCGCGGTCTGCGCGCTGGACGGCTCGACGCTGCTGCGCAGCCAGGCAGAGCTGGCCGCCTCGCTCATCAACGCGACCCGGCTCGGCGAGCAGGTGGCGCAGGACCTGCTTTCGCAGGGGGCGGCAAAGCTGATCTCGGCCGAGAGAGCAGCGCGGCAACAAGTGGAGGAGCCATGAGCGACGCGCCGACGAGCGCCGCGCAGGCCGGTGACGGACCTGCGGTCACCGTGGAAGCGAAACCGGTCGTCGTCACGCGCGCCGAAAGCGCCGATGGACCCCTGAGCACGCAGCTGCGCGGTCTTGGCCTGTCCGTCTTGCTGTGGCCCGTTTTCAGCGTGGCGTCGGCGAAGCAGGAGCCCCTGGAAGCAGCACTGAAAGCGATCAGCCAGTTCGACTGGATCGTGTTTGCGAGCCGCCATGCGGTGGCGGCGGTGACCGAGCGGGTGACGAGACCCCCGAAGGGCCTGCTCGTGGCAGCCGTCGGTCAGGCGACCGCCCAGGTGCTGCGACAGCGAGGCTGGACGGTGGAGTTGCAGCCGAGCGAGGCCAACGCAGCGTCGCTGGTCTCAGCGTTCGCAGCGCGGCCGGTTCGAGGGGCGCGCGTCCTGTTCCCCGCCAGCTCGCGCGCGCTGCCCACGATCGCAACGGGACTCAGACAACTCGGTGCCGAGGTGATGCAAGTGGAGGCCTACCGCACCGAGGGCGCGGCGCTCGACGTGGAGGAATGCCGCTCCTGGATTGCCCGGGACGGGGTTGGCGCGGTGACGTTTACCAGCCCGTCGGCCGTCATCGAGCTGGAGCAGGCGATCGGCCGGGCGGACTTCGAGCGGCTGCTCCGGGGCGCGAAGGCGGTGGCCATCGGGCCAACCACCGCACGTGAGCTGCTGAATCGCGGCTGCACCGCCGTGATGGCGGAGTCGGCGACCCTGCAGGGACTGGCCCTCACCACCTACCGTTTGCTGCAAGCGAGGCACTGATATGGGATTTCCGTTGCACAGACCGCGGCGGACCCGCCAGTCGGATCTCTGGAGACGCATGGTCCGCGAGACCCGGCTGTCGCTGGACTCCCTGATCTACCCACTATTCGTGGTACCGGGCCGGGCCGTCCGGCACCCCGTGGAGAGCATGCCGGGCATCTGCCAGCTCTCCGTCGATGAAGCCGTCGCGGAAGCGCGCAAAGTCTCTGCCGTGGGCGTGCCCGCCGTACTGCTTTTCGCGGCGCCCTCCCAGAAGGATGCGAAGGCCAGCGCCGCCCTCGACCCCAACGGGCTTGCCGCGCAAGCTCTCTCCGCAATCAAGGATGCCTGCCCCAACCTGCTCGTCTGGGCGGACGTCTGCCTGTGTGGATCGACCGATCACGGCCATTGCGGGCACGTCCTGAAGACCGGCCGCATCGACAACGACTCCTCGGTGGCGACCCTCGCGCAGGTCGGCCTCAACTATGCGCGCGCCGGCGCCGATGCCGTGGCGCCCAGCGACATGATGGACGGCCGCGTGCAGGCGATGCGCAACCTGCTCGACCGGGAAGGTTTCGAGACGACGCCGATTGTTTCGTATGCGGCGAAATACGCTTCCTCGTTTTATGGACCGTTCCGCGAGGCTGCCGAATCGGCGCCGGCTTTCGGCGATCGCCGCTCCTACCAGATGGACCCCGCCAATGCGCGCGAAGCTCTGCGGGAGGTCCTGCAGGACGTGGAGGAAGGGGCCGACCTCGTGATGGTGAAGCCCGCTGGTCCCTACCTTGATGTGATCCGCCAGGTTCGCGATGCGGTGCAGCTGCCCGTGGTGGCGTATCAGGTGTCAGGGGAGTACAGCCTCATCAAGGCGGCGGCCGAGCGCGGCTGGATCGATGAGAAGGCCGCCGCGCTCGAGACGCTGACCGGCATCCGGCGCGCCGGCGCCGACCTGATCATCACGTATTTCGCGCCGCAGATGGCGCAGTGGCTGGCCGGATGAGAGAACAGCCCGCCTCGATGAGTCCCGCCGCCGCCTCGACGAGCCCCGAGGCTGCCTCGATGAGTCCCCAGGCAGCTTCGACGAGCCCCGAGGCTGCCTCGATGAGCCCCCAGGCCGCTTCGACGAGCCCCGAGGCTGCCTCGATGAGCCCCCAACCCGCCTCGCCGTTTCTCGCGGCGTGCCGCCGGCAGCCCGTCGCCCATACGCCCATCTGGATCATGCGCCAGGCTGGGCGCTACCTGCCGGAGTACCGCGAGCTGCGGGCCAAGGTCACCTTCGAGGCTCTCACCCACCAGCCCGAGCTGGCCGCGGAAGTGACCCTGCAGCCCCTGCGCCGCTTCGAGCTCGATGCCGCCATCCTCTTCAGCGACATCATGACTCCGGTGCAAGGTATGGGCCTGGACCTGACCTTCGACCCAGGGCCGGTCGTCCGGGACCCGATACGTTCGGACGCGCAGATCGATGCCCTGCGAGAGCTCGTCCCCGAACGCGATGTCCCGCATGTCCTGCAGTCCATCAAGCTCATCCGCCCGAATCTGCCCCGCGGCGCTCCGCTCATCGGCTTCGCCGGCGGCCCGTTCACGCTGCTGTGCTACCTCGTCAGCGGCAAGCCGTCGAAGGAATTCGACATCGCGCGCTCGTTCCTCTATGCGCGTCCCCAGTCCGCGGAGCGGCTGCTCGATCACCTCGCCGATGCGATGGCCGCCTATCTCGCCGCGCAGGCTGCGGCGGGCGCGCAGGCGCTGATGCTGTTCGAATCGTGGGCGGGCCTGTTGGGGCCCGCGGCGTTCGACCGCTTCGCCCTGCGGGGTGCGCGCAGAACCCTGGCTGCTCTGCGTCAGCGGACCGGCGTGCCGCTGATCTACTACGTCAATCAGGGCTCGGCTCTCATGGAGCTCGTGGCCGCGCTCGATGTGGATGTCATCGGAGTGGACTGGCGCACGCCTCTCGGCAAAGTCCGCCAGGTGTTGGGTCCCGGCAAGGCCGTGCAAGGCAATCTGGATCCGGCGGCCCTGTTCGCGCCGCCGGATGAGCTGAAGCGGCACGCCGACGAAGTTCTGCGGGAGGCCGGCCACGCGCCCGGCCATATTTTCAATCTCGGGCACGGCATCTGGCCCAACACCGACCCCGACGCCGTGGCGCGCCTGGTGGATCACGTCCATGAGCGAACCGCCTGAGCTGGTCGAGTCGGCGGCGGCGTATTTTCAGGATCTGCGCAGCCGGCTCTGCGCGCGGTTCGAGTCGTTCGAGGCCGGCAAACGCTTCGAGTCGCGGAGCTGGGCGCGCCCCGCCGGTCATCGGCTGCAGGGTGGCGGCGAGTCACGCCTGATGCGTGGCGAGGTTTTCGAGAAGGTCGGCGTGAATTTCAGCCACGTGTGGGGCGAGTTCTCTTCCCAAGCGCGCGCGCAGGTTCCCGGAGCTGACGAGTCCAATGGCCGCTTCGTCGCGTGCGGAATCTCCCTCGTCGCGCACATGTGGAATCCCTACGTGCCCGCGGTTCATATGAATCTGCGCTACCTGCGCACGAGCCGCGGCTGGTTCGGCGGCGGATCGGATCTCACCCCGACGTTTCCGATGGTGGAGGACACCGAGCAGTTTCACCAGGCGCTGAAGGGCGCATGCGATACGTACCGGCCCGATGCTTATGGCGAGTTCAAGGCGTGGTGCGACAAGTATTTTTACCTCCCGCATCGGCAGGAGCCCCGCGGCGTCGGCGGAATTTTCTTCGACGAGCTCGCGAGCCCGGATAGCGCGGCGGACTTCGCCTTCGTGAAGGCGGTCGGGGAGGCGTTTCTGGCGGTATACCCGCAGATCGTGGCTCGCCGGAAGGACACGCCGTTCGATGACGGCGCGAGGGAGAAGCTGCTCGTGAAGCGCGGTCGCTACGTCGAATTCAACCTGGTCTACGACCGGGGGACCAAATTCGGCTTCAGTACGGATGCGGACCCGGAGGCTTACCTCATGAGCCTGCCGCCGCTGGTCAGATGGTGACTTCGCTCTCCGGCGGCTCCGGCTGCTCGAGCTCGACGAGCGGTGAAGTGCGGTCGACGAACCGGTTCGCCTGCCGGCGCAGCCAGTTCGCGGAGCCGGTCCAGAGCGTCTCGGGGTGCAGCGATTTCGCCGCCGCCCAGTGCGAGCTGAACACGCTGGTGATGGCCTCGATCGTCTCACTCGGCGGCTGCCACAGCCGCCAGGCATTCATGTTCTTCGTCGTCGTCACTGCAGCAACACTCCCCTCTTATGTCGTATGTAGTAAGGAGTCTTTTACCCTGCATGAGGTTCCTTTGGAAACTGTCTCTGCGCGACGACGTGACACGTTTCGCGATAGACGGTGTGGCGCAAGCGATCTGCACCCCGAGCGCGTTCAGTTGCCATTCAGTTTCAACGATGAAATGTTGGGAATGCGCGACGAGTGCGCGACAATATGCGCATAAAAGCCGCTGAGCCGCAGGGGAACACGCTCTCATGAGTGCTCCGACGGAACGGCCCTCACAACAGGAAACGTTGTTCACGCAGGCGCGCATCCTCGAGACGATGCGCGAAGGCGTCGTGCTGATCGACACCAGCACGCACCTGATCACGCTCACCAATGGCACCTTCGACCGGATGTTCGGTTACGGCGGGCATGAGCTGCTCGGCCAGTCGATCGATCCGCTCTTCAGCGTCTCGGCGCTGCAGCGGCGGCGCTTCGAGCGGGCGCTGCGGGACGGTTCCGAGGTCGTGCCGGTGGAGTTCGAATGCTCCCGCAAGGACGGCTCGCGCTTTGTCGCCACCTGCGTCGTCACGCCGCTGCAAATGGGCGGATCGGAGCGCCTGCTCGCGGTCCTCAACGATGTGACCGAACGCAAGCGGCTCGAGCGCGAGATCATCGAGATCGCGAGCCGCGAGCAGCAGCGCATCGGCAATGACCTGCACGATGGTCTGGGCCAGGATCTGACCGGCATCGCGTTGATGCTGCGGGGCGTGGCGGCGCAGTTGCACAAGGAAGGCTCCGCTGCGCGTCATGACGTCGAGGACGTCATTGCGCTGATCAACAGCGCGATCGAGAGCACGCGCGCGCTGGCGCGAGGCCTCTCGCCGGTCGGCGGAGAGCGGGGCGGGCTTGCGGCGGCCATGCAGGATCTCGCCGTCCGCGCCAGTGAGCGCTATGGGGTGTCAGTGACGTTTCACGGCACGTTTGACGGGCATCTACGCCTGAGCGAGTCGTCGGCCACTCACCTGTATCGGATCGTGCAGGAAGCCCTGACGAACGTGCTGCGGCACAGCCGCGCGACCGAGGTGCTCATCAGCCTGGAATCCTCCGGTGGCGAGCTGCATCTGCGGGTCGATGACAACGGGCGCGGGTTCGAGCAGCCGTCGCCGGACAGCGCCGATGGTCTGGGCCTGAAGATCATGCGCTATCGCGCACAGATGCTCGGCGGTGACCTGGTTCTCGAGTCCAGGGCCAATGGCGGCACGTCCGTGCGTTGCAGTTGCCCGCTCGAGGGCGCGGCGCGCGGCGAGACTTCCTCGGTGGCGGATGCGGCGGCGCTGGCGAACGGGCCCCCGCGGCGGATGGATGCTTCATGAAGCCACCCTCACGCGCGCCGGGCTTTTCGGGGAATACGGTCCAGCGGCGGGTGCTGATCGTCGATGACCATCCGATCGTCCGTCAGGGCTTGCGCCGGATGATTGAGCTCGAGCCGGACCTCGTGGTCTGTGGTGAAGTGCAAACCGATCGCGAAGCGCGGGCGGCCATCCGGGCGCTCTCGCCGGATGTCGTGATCGTGGATATCTCGCTGGGGCAGGGCGATGGTCTGGAGCTCGTGCGCGACGTTCACGCGCAGCTCCCGGACCTGCCGATGCTCGTGCTTTCGATGCACGACGAGTCGATCTACGCAGAGCGGCTCCTGGCCGCCGGCGCCAGCGGCTACATCATGAAGCAGGCCGCCTCCGATCTGCTGCTGGTCGCCCTGCGCCAGGTGCTCGCCGGCGGCAAGTACTTGAGCGAATCCCTGTCCGGTACCCTGGGCCTGGCCGAAGGGGCCACCGGCCCGAGCGCCGGCGGGGATCCGATCGACCGCCTCAGCAACCGGGAGCTGCAGGTCCTGAGCCTCATCGGCCGGGGGCTGTCTTCCCGCGAGGCCGCCGAGGGCCTGGGCCTGTCGGTGAAGACCGTGGAGAGCCATCGGCAGAGCCTGAAGCGTAAACTTAACTTAATGACGAACGCCCAGCTGCTGCAGTACGCCATCAACTGGTATGCGAGCCACAGCCAGCCCGCGCCAACTGAGGTTTAGGGCTCGGCTGGTCCGTGGATTTGCCCCCTGGAAAAGAGCTCAGGCGCAAAGGGGCTGCGTCCGCAAACCAGCCGAGTTCTGGGCGGCGGGAAGTGGAGAGGGCCTGTTGACTGCCGCCGACAGTTTAACTAATAGAAACAGAGGCTTAGAGGCAGGGGGCGGGCGGAGAGGTGGGAGGGCGCGGGCGCGTCGGGCACATGGATGCAGCCCCTTTGCGCCTGAGCTCTTTTCCAGGGGGCAAGTCCATGTGCCCGATGCGCCCTGCGCCCGGTTTTCGAGTTGAAATATAAACGTCACGGCCGGCCGCCGCCTCTAAGCCTACGAAAGCAGATAGCTGATGGCACAGGCAGAACCGCAGGAACGACGGATCGAGTGGGAGGCAGCGCTGGTCCAGCGCGCCCGGTCCGGGGACACCCGCGCGTTCGAGCGCCTGTACCGCGAGCACGCTGGCAGGGTATACGGCCTGTGCCTGCGCATGACGCGGGATCCGGCCATCGCCGAGGATTGCACACAGGAGACCTTCATCAACGCATGGCGCGCACTGGATCGGTTCGAGACCCGCAGCTCGCTGAGCACCTGGTTGCACCGCATAGCGGTCAACGTGGCTCTGGCGAAGCGGCGGAAGGCGACGCCGGTCATGGAGAGCGCGCCGGGCGACGACGAGGCCATCGAGAGCGAGTGGACTTTGGAGACGCCCTTGGAAGTAGACGAGATCGAAGCGGCCATCGCGAATTTGCCCGCAGGGGCGCGCGATGTGCTCGTGCTGCACGCGATCTACGGCTACTCGCACGCGGAAGCCGCGGAGATGCTGGGCGTGGCCGAGGGCACCTGCAAGGCACAGCTGCATCGCGCGCGCGGCCTGTTGCGCGAGCGGCTGGGCGTGGAGGTTCACTGAGATGAACAGGAAAGAGGGACCCATCAGCTCGCTGCGAGAGCTGCCGCGGGACATCCCTCCTGCACGGGACCTGTGGCCGGCCATTCAGGCGCGCCTCGCCGAGGAGTCGAAGACTCCGGAGGTGGCCCCGACTGGATTGCGCAACCGGCCTTCGCGCATGCGCCTCATCGCTGCGGCGGCCATGGTGGCGACACTGGCGGTCGGCATCTGGATCGGCCGCTCCGGGCTGCCGCTGTTGGGTCAGCCCCATCCGGCCTACACGGCCAGCGCCAACCCGACGGGCGAGGGTGCCCTGCAGACGGCCTACCGGATGGACGGCAAGTATCTGCGCGACCGCCGGGCGCTGGTGCAATCGCTGGAAGCGCAGCTCGACACGTTGCCGCCGGAGTCGCGCACGAAAGTCATGGCGAGCCTTGCCACCATTCAGAAATCGAAGCAGGACCTGGAAGCGGCCCTCGGACACGATCCGAGCAACGCGTTGCTGCAGGAGCTGCTGGTCAACACCTACCAGGACGAGATGCGCGTGCTGACGGCCGTGCAGGAGGCCGGCAACGCCGGCAGGGGGATCTGAGATGCGCACCACTTTCATCATGTTGTTTGTGGCCGTGGGCGCCGCCGGCTTGGCGCATGCCGAGAGCCGCAGCTTCGACAAGACGGTCGAGGCCGATCCGAAGGGCACCGTCGAGATCTCGAATGTCTCCGGGCGCATCGATGTGACCGGGTACGACGGCAAGGAAGTGATCGTGCACGGCAATCTGGGCGAAGGCGTCGACCGGGTCGATGTGGACAGCAGCCATGGGATCACGACCATCAAGGTCATCATCCCGAGCCATACCTTCCACAGCGCCTCGGCCGACCTGCGCATCCGGGTGCCACGCGACAGCGACCTCGAAGTCTCCGGCGTCAGCGCGGATGTCAGCGAGACGGACGTGCAGGGGGGTCTGCAGCTCAAGACCGTGAGTGGGGACATCAAGGCCGATATCTTCAAGGCAAGCTCCGAGATCAAGACCGTGAGCGGCGACATCGTCCTGCGGGGACGCTCGGACGGCGCGCAGCTGCATGTCACATCGATCAGCGGCAGCATCCGGCTCGATCATGGATCCGCCGACATAGAAGGCTCCACCGTCAGTGGCGACATGCACATGCGTGTGGATGCGACGCACGGAGTTCGTGTCCGGACCACCTCGGGGGAGGTCCGGTTCGAGGGCAAGCTCACCCGCGGCGGCACGATCGAGGCCGAGTCGGTGAGTGGGGACGTGAACCTGCGAGCGGCCCCCGATGGGGGCTACGAGTACGAGCTCAGCAGTTTCAGCGGCGACATCACCAACTGCATGGGCCAGAACGCCGAGCGCGTCAGCAAGTATGGCCCCGGCAAGCGCCTCAACGGCACGGAGGGCCAGGCATCGGATGGCACGCGGATCCGTGTCAAGACGATGAGCGGCGACGTGGAGCTCTGCGACAAGAACTGAGCCTTTCGGATACCACCCCAGGAAATCTCGCTTGGATGACGGACGAGGGCGCGCCGTCGATCAAGATGCCAGATTTCCCGGGGACCCCGGTGTACCATGCCACCTCATCGTGGGGTGGCAGCAGTGAGATCGGAAGCAACCGTCGCCGCCGCGCTGATCGAGTGGCACGCCGGACAGGGTCGACACGATTTACCTTGGCAGCTGAACCGGACTCCATACCGGGTCTGGGTCTCGGAAATCATGC
>DASTDD010000315.1:0-5224 GCA_035710545.1 Steroidobacteraceae bacterium | reverse complement strand
GTTGAGCGCGCACCCGTTGCCCGTGAGCCGGCCGCCCGCCCACCCACGGAGCGTGCACCGGTTGAGCACGCACCCGTTGGGCACGCGCCCGCAGAGCGGCAGGCGCCCCGGCCGGAAAGCGCGCCGCATCCGCAGAACCCGCATCCCGCGCAGCCGCAGGAGCGGCGCGAAGACCGGCCTCACCGATAACTTCGCCGCGGGTCTGCGCATCGGCCTAATATGCGTGGATGAGCACGAGTACAGACCGATAGCGGGTAGGAGGGATCCCTGCACCGCTATCGGTCGGTTCTCTTCGGCGTCGAGACCTTTCCGCACCGCGTGAGCCTTGCGCGCCATCGACACGTCGGCGGCTATGCCACCGTCGTGCTCGCCGGCTCCTTCATCGAGGCAAGTTTCGCGGGGCGCGCACAGGTTGCGCCGGGCGATGTGCTCCTGCATGGGCGCTTTGATTGCCACGCCAACGAGGCGCTCTCACTTCGCGGCCCGCAGATACTGCGGCTACCTTGGTGGGATGATTCGTTGGAGGGCCACTTCCGCACACCGGACCCCGATGAGCTGGCGCGGATTGCAGAGCGCGACCCGTTCGAGGCGTCGCTGCGACTTCGCGACTCGCTCGAGCCAGCCCGCGAGGGCGAGCGGCACTGGGCTGAGATTCTCGCCAACGCCCTCTCGGCGAGCCCGGAACTTTGCCTCAACAGCTGGGCGGAGCGCGCGGGCCTCGCGCCGGCCACGGTTTCACGCGGCTTCCAGCGTCGATTCGGCGCTACTCCCAGGAAGTTTCGCCTCGAGCTGCGTGCCCGGCGGGCGTGGTCCGCTCTGATTCAATCGACCGCGTCGCTCACTTCGATTGCGTATGAGTTCGGCTTCGCCGACCTTCCGCACATGAGTCGCAGTATCGCCAGCTTCACCGGCTGGGCACCCAGCCGGTGGCGCCAACACCTCGCTCGAGTGGCCGCCCGATTTCCTGGGGCCGTTCTGCATCCACGCTGAGGCTCCCCGCGGCCGCCCTGCCGAGGCGACCCGATCAAATGCGTTCAAGCTGAAGGAGCATCCGCTATGGCAAGCTCGGGGCACGGCGAAGTCCGCCAGAGTCGCCAAGCATGAATCATCTCACTAGACGTCAGTTCCTGGAGGCCGCGCTAGCTCTTGGAGCAACCGCCGCCATCGCCGCCCCGCGTGGCAGAAAATCCACGAGCCGTTGGCAGGAGCGACGCGACCTGTATCCCGAGGGAGTCGCGTCGGGCGATCCCGAGCACGACAGCGTGCTGCTGTGGACGCGCCGGCCATTCCCGGCCGGTACCCACGGGCAGCTGACTGTCGAAGTGGCGCAGGACCCGGGCTTCCAGGACGTGATCGCCAGCACTCGTGCGCGCATCCATGCCGCAGCCGACTGGACCTGCCGCGTGCTCGTAGGCGGATTGCAGCCCTCGAGGGAGTACTGGTATCGCTTCAGCGATGAGCATGGCTATGGCAGTCGCATCGGAAGGACGCTGACGGCCCCCGCGGAAGACGATACGCGCCCCGTACGCTTCACCTTCATAAGCTGTCAAAACGTCAATCAGGGCTCGCAGCATGCGTACCGGCGCATGATCTTCGAGGACGAGCGCGCCGTCCCGGCAGAGCGGCTCGATTTCGTGCTGCATCTCGGCGACTTCATCTACGAGATCGTGTGGTATCCGCCGGACCGTCCACAGGGCATGTACGACCGGCGTCTGCGCGATATCGTCCGCTATGCGCACGGGGAGAAGATCGAGGATTTCCATATCCCGACGGCGCTCGATGACTACCGGGCCGTTTATCGCGCCTATCTACACGACCCGGACATCCAGGACGCCCGGGCGCGCTGGCCGTTCGTCAACATGTGGGACAACCACGAGTACTCGTGGCTCGGCTGGCAGGGACTGCAGGACTTCGAGGGCAGCTCGCGACCCGCACAAACCCGCAAGGTGGCCGCGAACCAAACGTGGTTCGAGTACCAGCCCGCCCGCATCCGCAAACCCAGCGGCGCCGGGCTCGAGCGGTTTGATGGGCCGAAGGTCGCCGACGCGCCCATCACCCGCTTCGACGCGGATGGCTTCGGACAGGAGCCGAACAATGTGACTGCCGTCCAGAGTCTGACCGGGTACCGTTCCATGCGCTTCGGGCGCAATGTCGAGCTGATCATCACGGATCAACACAGCTACCGCTCCCACGAGCCCACGAGCCGGCCCGAAGCGCGCCCCCTCTCGAGCCCCGACTTTCCCGAGCTCATCCCCCAGGAAGCCGTCGAGATCCTGGACGGTGGGCGGGAATACGCCGGCGGCCATCCGCCCGACACCATCCGCTTCGGACAGACCGACGTGCCGAATTTCTGCCGGGACGAGCCGGTGCAGACGATCCTCGGCCGCACCCAGAAGGCCTGGTTCCTCGAGCAGCTGCGCAACTCTCGCGCCACCTGGAAGGTGTGGGGCAACACCGAAGGGACGCTCGATTTCCGGGCCGATCCGCACAACCTGCCGCCGGGCCTGACCCGGCCGTGGCCGGGGGCCGGCTACGCCGGCTTCGGCGGCGGAGATTACGGCAGCGCATACCGGGAGCGTGCCGAGATCTATGATTTCATTCGGGACCAGGGCATCACCGGGTTTGCCACCGTCGCAGGCGACCGGCACAGCTTCTGGGCGGGTTTGGCGGCGAAGGAGCTGCCGCCACGACCCTTCGAGCCGGTGGGGATCGCCTTCGTCACGGGCTCCATTTCCGCCCCGGGAATCGTCGAGGCGCTCGAACACCGGCTCCCCCAGGACCACCCGCTGCGTGCCCTGTATCTGACGGACGGAACCGGTCCCAAGCCTGCACCCGCCGTGAATATGCTGCTGCTGCATGGGGTGCGCTCCTGCCTGGAATACCAGCGAACGCGCGATGCCGGTCAGGCACGCCGGCTCTCCAACCCGGATCTATCCCCGCACCTGTCGTTCCTCGATCTCGGGGGTCATGGCTACGCGACCGTGCGTGCCTCGGCGGATGCGTTCGAGACCGAGTTCGTCTGCATCCCACGGCCGCTCGAGAGAATTGATCGGCCTGACGGCGGACCCCTCTTGTATCGGGTGGTCCACCGGGCACAATTGTGGCGCAAGGGCGAGCGTCCGCGACTCGAACAGCAGGTCCTCGAGGGGAACCCGCAGCTCAGTCTGTGACGCCTTGCCCCCCAGCGAGGCACAGACCGTATGCAATACACGATCCTCTGCTATCACTCCGAGAGAGCCGTCGGCGCCTGGACCCCCGAGGAGGACGCAGCGACCATGCAGCGTCTGGCTGTGGTGCAGGAGAAGCTGCATCGGCAGCGCAAGCTCGGCCCGGTCATCCGGCTGATGCCGACGAGCGCCGCGTTCACCCTCAAGAAGGATCGCGAGCCGGCCCTGGTCGTTGACGGCCCCTTTGCGGAGACCAAGGAGCAACTCCTGGGCTTCTACGTCGTGGATTGTGGATCTCGCGAGGAAGTCCTCGAGATCGCTCAGGAGCTGGGCCGCGCCAATCCCGGCGGGTCATACGAGATCCGCCCGGTGGCTCTGTTCAATCCCGTCGAGTCTTCCTCTACAGGTTGAGCGGCGCTGCGGCCGCCCCCGGCCCCGCTGGAACCCGCACTGGCTCGATGCATTGAGGTGACGACCGGTCACCACGGATGCACCGTTGCCCATGAGCAAGCCTCGCGCGCCGATCCCTCCATTTTCCCGCAGCCGCCGCTCCTTCATTCAGC
The DNA here is from genome assembly GCA_035710545.1 of Steroidobacteraceae bacterium. Lineage (GTDB taxonomy): Bacteria > Pseudomonadota > Gammaproteobacteria > Steroidobacterales > Steroidobacteraceae > 13-2-20CM-66-19. The sequence goes on along the minus strand of DASTDD010000315.1, from coordinate 1,494 downwards.
GAGCCGCCTCCGGGGCGGCCGCCTTGCCGCTGGCGGCCAGTACGGCCGGCGCCCTGGCGCAGGCGCATCGCAGCGCTGGCGAGGGCGGGTCCGGCGCGGTGGGACAGGACGCTGAGCGTGGATCGGGGGCGGCCGATGAGCCCCGGATCGTGACCCTGCAGATCAATGGGCAACGGCACACCTTGTCGGTGGATCCGCGAGCGACCCTGCTCGATGCATTGCGTGATGACATCGGGCTGACAGGCACGAAGAAGGGGTGCGGCCATGGCCAGTGTGGCGCCTGCACGGTGCATGTGGACGGGCAGCGTTTCCTGGCCTGCCTCACCTTCGCTGTGATGCTCGACGGCCGGCGGATCACGACGATCGAGGGATTGGCGGGACCTGGCGGCGAGCTGCATCCGATGCAGCAGGCCTTCATCGATCACGATGCATTCCAGTGTGGGTATTGCACACCCGGCCAGATCATGTCGGCGATTGCCTGTGTCGAGGAAAGGCACGCGGGCACTCCCGAGGAGATCCGCGAATACATGAGCGGCAACCTGTGCCGGTGCGCCGCCTATCCCAACATCGTGGCCGCCATCACGCAGGCGAAGCTCGCCATGAAGGCTCGCTGAGCATGGACCGATTCACCTATGTGCGTGCGGGCGACGTCTATACCGCTTCGCGTGCCGTTCACGGTGCCCGCTCCGCCGAGGGCGAGGGCACCCAGAGTGCCCTGTACATTGCAGGCGGAACCAACGTCACGGATTACATGACGCTCGGAGTCCTCCGCCCTTCCGTGCTGGTGGACATCAATCGGCTGAACGCACCGCTATACACACGGATCGAGAGCGACGCGCAGGGCTTGCGACTCGGCGCACTCGTCAGGATGAGCCAGGCGGAAGACCATCCCGATGTGCGGATGCACTACCCCGTGATCCGCGATACGCTGCTGCTCGCCGCCTCACCGCAGATTCGCAACATGGCGAGCCTCGGAGGCAATGTCCTGCAGCGCACTCGCTGCGAATATTTTCGTGGCAGTGCGTGGGACTGCAACAAGCGCACTCCGGGGGCCGGCTGTGCTGCACTCGAGGGGCTCAACCGGCAGCACGCGGTGCTGGGCACCAGCGGTCGGTGCATCGCCACCTACGCGGGTGACCTCGCGCAGGCGCTCATCGCGCTGGATGCAACTGTCAGCACGGTTGGTGGCCGCTCGGGTAGTCGGACAATCCGCTTTGCCGACCTGCACCGTCTTCCCGGCGAGACACCGCATATCGAGACAAGCCTGGAACCCGGAGAGCTCATCACCTACATCCACGTGCCAGCGGGTCCGTGGACCGCGCGCTCGCTGTACGTCAAGGTCCGCGATCGCCAGTCGTATCAGTTTGCCCTGGCCAGTGCCGCCGTAGCTCTTCACATGGAAGGCAACAAGGTCGTCGAAGCGCGCATTGCGCTCGGCGGCGTTGCGACAGTGCCATGGCGCGCGCGGGAGGCCGAGGCTGTGCTCAAGGGAGC
>DASTDD010000314.1:0-11270 GCA_035710545.1 Steroidobacteraceae bacterium | reverse complement strand
CACCTCGGCCTCCGAGGTGACATCGCAGCGCAGGAAGCTCGCCTGCGGACCCAGCCGGGCCGCCATCGCCTGGCCCGGTCCCTCCTGCACGTCCAGCAGGACGACCTGGCCTCCCTGCGCGATCACATGGCTGGCCACTGCGGCACCCAGGCCGGATGCACCTCCCGTCACCACCGCGCGTGCGTCTCGAATCTTCATGCAGCTCCCAGGTTGAGTTCGATTCCCGTGGGAAATCCGGCGCATCAGTAGAGCATACCGCCTGCATCGTAGGAAACGGGCCGCCCGCTCGCCGGCCTATAGGCGACACAGTCTTGCCGGAGCGTCACCAGGTCCGGAAGCTGCGGTGGACCGCGCCGATCCCGGGCACCTCGGGGCGGCTCCGTCCCGGGCAGCTCAGGGCGTGACTTCGATTGCCATTGCGACCGCCTCTCCCCCGCCAATGCACAGGGAGGCGATCCCACGCTTGCCGCCGCGGCGCCGCAAAGCATGGATCAAGGTCGTCAGGATGCGAGCGCCGGTCGCGCCGATCGGATGGCCGAGGGCGCAGGCACCCCCGTTGACGTTCACCCTGGCGTGCTCGATGTCCACGTCGTGCATGGCGGCCATCGTCACGGTGGCGAACGCCTCGTTGATCTCGTACAGGTCGGCATCGTGCGATCGCCATCCGAGCCTGGAGAGCACCTTGCGGATGGCTCCCACCGGGGCCGTGGTGAACCACTCGGGCTCCTGCGCGTGGCTCGCATAACCCAACACGCGGACCAGCGGCTTCAGTCCGCGCGACCTGGCGGCTGCCGCGCTCATGACGATCAACGCGGCCGCTCCGTCGGAGATGGACGAGGAGCTGGCGGCCGTTACCGTGCCGTCCTTGCCAAAGGCGGGCTTGAGGGCGGGGATCCGGCCGACATCGCACGTCCCTGGGGTCTCATCGTGCGCCACGACCACCTCGCCCTTGCGACTCTTCACCGTCACCGGCGTCACCTCGCTCTCGAACGCGCCGGACTCGAGAGCGTGCATCGCGCGCCGCACCGACTCCGCAGCGAACGCATCCTGGGCAGCCCGGGTGAAGTGGTATCGTGCCGCAGTTGCATCGGCGAAGCATCCCATCGCCTTGCCATCGAAGGGACTCTGCAGCCCGTCGTAGAACATGTGATCGAGGATCTCGCCGTGGCCCATGCGATAGCCACTGCGCGCCTTCGGCAGCAGATACGGCGCGTTGGTCATCGATTCCAGCCCGCCGGCCAGCACGATCTCGGCCTCACCGACCCGAACCTCGTCGGCGGCCATCATCACGGCCTTCAATCCCGAGCCGCACATCTTGTTGACCGTCGTCGCGGGTGTCCCGACCGGGACTCCGGCGGCGATCGCCGCCTGGCGCGCCGGCGCCTGCCCGAGGCCAGCCGACAGGACGCATCCCATGATGACCTCCTGTACATCCTTGGGCTGCACACCAGCCGACTCGATGGCCGCGCGCACCGCTGCCGCGCCGAGCTGCGGAGCAGTCAGCGGGGCGAGCGCCCCCAGAAAGGCGCCGATCGGCGTGCGGCGGGCGGAGACGATGACGACTTCATGGTCTGACATGTTGGGAATCCTCCGGAGGAATGCTCAGCGCGCAACGGGCGCCTGGGGGAGTCGCGCTCGGGCGGCTCTTGGCCGGGCGCCCCTCCCGGCCGTGGCGCGGCGCGGGCCGTTGCCGGCGGCCGGGGCCCCGCGCGGGCGCAGGCCATTGTCGAAGACGGCCATGAAGGCATCGGCGATCTCGGCGGCCGTCATCGACTGGTTCTCGCGGTACCAGTGGGCGATCCAGTTGAGCGAGCCGGCGAGGGCAAACGCGGTCATCTTGGGATCGCACGGGTGGATGGACCCATCCTGCACCCCCTCGCGGATCAGCCGGCGGATGCCGTGGTCGATCTCCGACTTCATGGACTTGATATGGGCGCTCATCGCGGCCGAAAGATCCTGATCCTCCACCCGCACCATGCACCAGCCGAACTCGGAGGCCACTGCCTGGGCGTAATTGCGCAATACCGCGCTGAGCCGCTCCCGTGCCGGTACGCGCAGGCTCTTCACCTGGCGCAGCGCAGCGCGGATCTGCTCGACGCCGGCGACGAAGCACTCGAACAGCAGCTGCTCCTTGTTGCTGACGTAGTAATACACCGTCGGCTTGGTGACATCGAGCGCGGCGGCGATGTCGTCCAGCGAGGTGTTGTGATATCCCTTGTGATTGAACGCGTGGGCCGCGGCGCGGATCACCGCCTCGCGCTTCACCTCGCGATCGAGCAGCCGCTCCCGGCTGGCTCGCCAGGGGGAGGCGGGTCGGCCGTTGAGGGCAGGCTGTATCCGGCTCCTGCCCGCTTCCGGCGCACGCGTTCGGCGAGTTCTCATTCGTTTGGAGTAGGTGCTTGAAGGAGACCCGATTATAGGATCATACTGGCCGGTAGTCATCCTACCGGTGCGTAAACCCCCCATGAACGCCAGTACCGAAGGCGGCGCGGCGCTCCAGCCCCACCAGGCCGCCGCACGCGCACCCTTGAGGTTCGTCTCCGCGGCGTCGCTGTTTGATGGCCACGACGCCGCCATCAATATGATACGCCGCCTGCTGCAGGCGCATGGCGCGGAAGTCGTGCACCTGGGCCACAACCGCAGCGTCGCCGACATCGTACGCGCCGCAATCCAGGAGGACGCGGACGCAATCGCCGTCAGCTCCTACCAGGGCGGTCACAACGAATACTTCGAGTACATGGTGAGCATGCTGCGGGAACGCGGCTGCGAGCACATTCGCGTGATCGTCGGCGGAGGCGGCACGATTGCGCCACAGGAGATCGAGGCGCTCGAGCGGCACGGCGTCGAGAAGATCTACACTCCCGAAGACGGCCGCAGGCTCGGGCTCAACGGTATGATCAGTGACGTCTGCCGCCGTCTCGAGGGAGTACAGAAGCCGCCGTACGAGTTCGGTCCCCTGAACGCGCGCGATCACCGCCACATCGGGCGGACCATCTCCATCCTCGAGCGCGACGTCGAATCGGATAGCCAGGCGGTGCAGGTCAGGCGGGCTCTGGCGCGCTCGCGTCACAGAGTCCCCGTCATAGGCATCACCGGTACGGGCGGCGCGGGGAAGTCGAGCCTCAGCGACGAGTTGCTGGCGCGGTTCGTCAGGCATTTCCCCAGCAGGCAGATTGCCATGGTGGCCATGGACCCGACCCGGCGTCGCAGTGGTGGGGCACTGCTGGGTGACCGGATCCGGATGAACAGCCTGTCCAGCGAGTCGATCTTCATGCGCTCGCTGGCCACCCGGCGCCAGAACCTGGCAACGGCCGCGGTGCTCAAGGATGTGATCGAGCTCTACAAGGCTTCCGGATTCGATCTGATCGTGGTGGAGACCGCCGGCACCGGCCAGTCGGACACGGAAATCGTGGACCTGGTGGACCTGTCGCTCTATGTCATGACGAGCGACTACGGGGCGGCGAGTCAGCTCGAGAAGATCGATATGCTCGACTACGCCAGCTGTATCGTTCTCAACAAGAGCGAGAAGCGCGGTGCCCAGGACAGTCTGCGCGATGTGCGCAAGCAGTGGCGACGCAATCACCCGGACCAGAGCCGGCTGCCCGATGCCGAGGTGCCGGTGTTTTCCACCATTGCGAGCCGCTTCAACGATCCCGGCGTGAACCGCCTGTTCGCCGCCGTGTGTAAAAGCCTCGACGAGAAGCAGATTGGCAATGCGGCCTGGCAGGTATCGGACGTCGGGCCGACCGAGCTCACGACCCGCGAGCCGCTGATCCCCGGTCAGCGAATCCGTTACCTCGCGGAGATCGCCCAGCATGGACGCGGCCGCCGAGAGCGGGCCGTGGAGCAGGCGGAGGCTGCGCGGCGTGCATACGGCTTCCACGAATCCCTGCGAGCCCTCCACGACCCGGCGCTGCCGGCACCGCTGGAGCGCTTCAGCGACGAGGCGCTCGCGGACGAGACCGATAGGACGCGACGCGAGCTGCGTCGCGCCTACAACCGCTCGCTGGATGAGATCGGGCCCGAGGGCATCGGCGAGCTCAAGGCCTGGCCCGAGCGCGCCCGCGCCGCGATGGAGCCCACCTATTCATACAAGGTGCGCGAGCGGTTCGTCAGCGGCGACAACTACACCGAAAGTCTCTCGCATCAGCGCCTGCCGAAGCTCGCGGTGCCCCGGTTCCGCGACTGGGGCGAGATTCTGCAGTTCCTCGCCGCCGAGAATCTGCCCGGCTCCTTTCCCTACACCGGCGGGGTCTATCCTTATCGGCGCGAGGAGGAGGATCCGACCCGGATGTTTGCTGGAGAGGGAGCGCCGGAACGCACCAACCGCCGCTTTCACTATCTCGCCTCGGGGCACGGCGCCGTGCGGCTCTCGACGGCCTTCGACTCCACGACCCTCTACGGCGAGGATCCCGACACGCGGCCGGACATCTACGGCCGCACCGGCAACTCCGGAGTTTCGATCGCGACGCTCGACGACATGAAGAAGCTCTATTCGGGCTTCGATCTTTGTCTGCCGACGACCTCGGTCTCGATGACCATAAACGGGCCGGCTCCGATGATCCTGGCCATGTTCATGAACACGGCCATCGACCAGCGCGTCGAGCGCCATCTGAGAGCCGAGGGGCGCTGGAGCGAGGCGCAGGCGCGGATCGCCTCGCTCATCGCGGCGCATACGGCGCAGGGGGTTGCTCCGCCCACCTACAAGGGCGAGCTGCCCAAGGGGCATGAGGGCAGCGGCCTGGCGCTCCTCGGCGTGGCAGGGGACCAGCTCGTTGCGCCCGAGGTCTATGCGCGGATCAAGGCGGAAGCCTTGCAGGCCGTGCGCGGCACCGTGCAGGCGGACATTCTCAAGGAGGACCAGGCGCAGAACACCTGCATCTTCTCCACGGAATTCGCGTTGCGCATGATGGGTGATGTGCAGCAGTACTTCATCGATCAGCGCGTGCGGAATTTCTACTCGGTCTCCATCTCGGGCTATCACATCGCGGAGGCCGGGGCGAACCCCGTTTCGCAACTGGCTTTCACGCTGGCGAACGGATTCACGATCGTCGAGTACTACCTGGCGCGCGGCATGAAGATCGACGACTTCGCGCCCAACCTGTCGTTCTTCTTCTCCAACGGCATGGATCCGGAGTACGCGGTCATCGGCAGGGTGGCGCGGCGCATCTGGGCGAGAGCCATGCGGGACCTGTACAAGGGTGGCCCCCGCAGTCAGATGTTGAAGTATCACATTCAGACTTCCGGGCGGAGCCTGCACGCGCGCGAGATATCCTTCAACGACATCCGCACGACACTGCAGGCGCTGTACGCGCTGTTCGACAACTGCAACAGCCTGCATACCAACGCGTACGACGAGGCTTTGACGACACCAACCGAGGAAAGCGTGCGCCGGGCGGTCGCGATCCAGCTGGTCATCAATCGCGAGCTTGGGCTGAACAAGAACCAGAATCCCTGGCAAGGATCCTTCGCGATCGAGTATCTGACCGACCTCGTCGAGGAAGCCGTATACAAGGAGTTCGATGCGATCTCGGACCGGGGCGGCGTCCTGGGCGCCATGGAGACGATGTACCAGCGAGGCAAGATCCAGGAGGAGTCGCTGTACTACGAGACGAGGAAGCACGACGGCACGTTGCCGATCATCGGCGTGAATGCCTTCCTGTCGCGGTCCGGTACGGAGGAGCACGCGAATGCGGAGCTGATCCGCTCCACCGAGCAGGAGAAGCAGGACCAGGTGGCGGCAGTGCGCGCGTTTCAGGTCCGCAACGCGACTGTGGCTCCGGCGGCTTTGCAGCGCCTGCAAACGACCGCCTCCCGCGGCGGCAATGTCTTTGCGGAGCTGATGGATTGCGTCAAGTGCTGCTCCCTCGGGCAGATCTCGCACGCGCTGTACGAGGTGGGCGGCCAGTATCGCCGCAACATGTAGCTCGCCCCGATGCCGGTGAGCCTCAGGCGTCCTGGCTGACCGTCTTGGGCCGCCGATCGCGTGCAGGCAGACCATCGTGGGAGGGAGTCAGGTCGGGCTCGCCCAGCTCATGCAGGATCGCCTTGCGCGCGCGATCGCGCAGATCCATGGCCTGCGTTTCGGAAGGTTCGGTGCTCGCCTGAAGTGGCGGAAGAATCTCCACGGTAATCCTCCCCGGTCTGGGCAGATCTCCAAGCGGCGAAAGCGCCCTGCGCGTGCCGCGCACGAGAGCCGGTACCACCGGACAGCCCGCGCGGGCGGCAGCGATGAATGCGCCGGTATGGAATTTCATGAGCCCCGGGGTCCGGGTGAACGTTCCCTCGGGGAAGAAAACCAGTGAGATTCCGTCCGCCGCGCGGCGCATGACGCGCCGGGCATCCGCCGCGCCGCGGTGTCGATTGAAGCGCTCGACGAATTCCGATCCCAGGCGCTTCAGCAGCAACCCCGCCAGCGGCACCGTCGCCATTTCCCGCTTGATCACGTATCCGAAGCGCGGGGGCAAGGCGGCGGTGAACACCACTCCATCGAGATAGCTGGCGTGGTTCGAGACCAGGACGCACTGGCCGGCGGGCAGGCGCTCGGCGAACTTCACTTCGAGGGGCATGCCTGCCAGCCACAGGAACGCCCGCGCCGCCACGCGCGCCACGGCCCGCCGGCGTCCGAGCCCGGGCAGCACCGCCGTGACGAGCAGAGCGCTCAGGGCAGCCGCGACAAAGACCACCAGCACATACAGGCCGTAGGCGATTCGGATCGGGGCCAGCAGGGCCCGACGCTCGGGAGTGACAGGTCGATCAGGGCCTTCGAATGACATTGTGCGTATATCGTTCCAGGGGCCGATCGCAAGATGTGATCTGGTTCTCTTTATGTTAATGCTTGGCAGTAGATGTGAAGGCAATCACGCAGGTCCGGCGGGGGGGTCACCATACTGCAGCAGCGACATTGGATTGTCGAAGCTGATACATCGAGGCCTGTCCTCCAGGCGCGCCGGGTGGTGCGCACAGGCTTCCTGCGAGAGGGAATCTTGTCGAAGCCCGCTGCCGCAATCGCCATGACCGCCAACACCGACTCTGCCGATCCGGCGGTGTCCCGGTTTCTCGATGCCGTCTGGATGGAACGCGGCCTGTCGCCGAATACGCTGGCCGCGTATCGCGCCGACCTGACCGCCCTGTCTCGCTGGCTTGCCGAGCGGGACGTGCCGATGATGCGCACCACTCGGGCCGATCTGCAGGACTTCATCGCCTGGCGTGTCAATGCGGGCGCCCGTCCGCGCTCGACCGCCCGCCAGCTTTCCAGTTTCCGCCGATTCTTCCGCTACCTGGTGCGCGAGGCGGTGATCCGCGAGGATCCCACCGCGCAGATCGCCATGCCGAAGATCGGCCGCTCGCTGCCCAAGTCGCTGTCCGAGGAGGAAGTCGAGTCGCTGCTGAACGCTCCGGTCGTGAGCGATCCGCTCGGCCATCGTGACCGGGCGATGCTCGAGGTGCTGTATGCCACGGGGCTGCGCGTCTCGGAGCTCGTCAACCTGCGCCATGGTCAGGTCAACATCAACCAGGGCGTCATCCGTATCCTCGGCAAGGGCAACCGTGAGCGCCTCATCCCCCTGGGAGAGGAGGCGATGCGCTGGCTGACGGAGTTCGCCAGCGGGGCGCGCAGCGAGATCCTGCTCGAGCGGCAGACGGACTATCTGTTTCCGACCCGGCGCGGCGATCGCATGACGCGCCAGGCGTTCTGGCACATCATCAAGCGCTATGCGCGCAAGTCCGGGATCTCCAAGGAGCTCTCGCCGCATACGCTTCGCCATGCATTCGCGACACACCTGTTGAATCACGGCGCCGATCTGCGCGTGGTGCAGATGTTGCTCGGCCACAGCGACCTGTCGACGACTCAGATCTACACGCACGTGGCTCGCGAGCGTCTCAAAGAGTTGCATTCACAGCACCATCCCAGGGGCTGATGTAGGCTCGGCCCTCATGTCCGTCCGAGGCCGCCTTGTGCTGTCAGCGCTGCTCCTGGCCACCCTGGCCCCTGCGCAGCCCGCCACCCCTGCCGAACCCGCCACGCATACCGAGGCGGTCGCGCAAGTAGATCCCCGCGTCAAGATCGCGAGCCGCATTCCGGATACACGCCCGGAAGATCTGCGCCCGTCGCCCGTCGCGGGAATCTACGAGTTGTCGCGCGGCATGGATTTCGCGTACGTGACCGCAGACGGGAAGTACGCATTCAGCGGCGATCTGATCGATCTCGGCGCCAACGACAACCTTACCGAGCAGCGCCGCCGCGATGCCCGCCGAAAGCTGATCGACGCCGTTCCTGAGGGCGACATGATCGTTTTCGGGCCGCGTGATCCCAAGTACACGGTCACCGTGTTCACCGACGTCGATTGCGCGTACTGCCGCGAGTTGCATCGTCAGATTGCCGAATACAACCGGCTGGGAATACGCGTGCGCTATGTCTCGTATCCCCGGACCGGCCCCAACACCGAGTCCTGGACGAAGGCCGAGGAAGTCTGGTGCTCCCGCAACCGCGGCGAAGCGCTCACCGAGGCCAAGCGCGGCCTGGCGCTCAACACCAAGCCCTGCGCGAGCAACCCGGTGGCGCGCGAGTACGCGCTCGGCCAGCAGTTCGAGCTCAAAGGCACTCCCGCCATCGTCATGTCCGATGGCGAGCTGTACGGGGGGTACCTGCCGCCCGGGATGCTGGCGGCCCACCTGAGGGAAACCCAGAAGCGCTGAGCGGCGGAACTCCCCGCACCTGTGGCCGTGCGGCTTCCTTCCAGGTCTGCCGCGGCTACTTCTCGAGCAGCTTCAGCTTGTCCGGCTTGCCTTCCCAGGCCTTGGCATCGGCGGGCGGATCCTTCTTTTCGGTAATCACCGGCCAGATCTTGGCCAGCTCCGCGTTGAGTGGCTTGAAGTGCTCCTGGCCGGGCGGCAGCTCTTCCTCCGAGAAGATCGCCTCGATCGGGCACTCGGGCTCGCAGAGCGTGCAATCGATACACTCATCGGGATCGATCGTGAGGAAGTTCGGGCCTTCATGGAAGCAGTCGACCGGGCACACCTCGACGCAGTCCATGTATTTGCACTTAATGCAGTTCTCGGTAACGACGAAAGTCATTCGGTATCCTCACTCCAATCCGCAGTGCCCCCGCAAGCGATTTTCGCCGGTTTGCCGGTCCTGACGCAAACCCGCGGTAAGGGGGGCGCGGATGGGATCAGCCGCGTGCAAGCCGCCGGTCGAACTCGGTGAAGTAGTGGCCCTCGTGGCCGGCCGCCCGGTCTTCCAGGTAGCGGTGCAGTGCGAAATCCACGCTCGGGAAGGCGATGTCAGGCCAGGGGATATCCTCCGGCTCGACCAGGACGGTTTCCAGGCTTTCGGCCCCCGCGCCGTACGTCGGCTCGGTCATCCTCGCCCTGAAGAAAACGTGTACCTGCTGCGCGTGGAGTACGTGGACGATTGCCAGCAGCGAGCCGATCTGCACCCGCGCGAGGGCCTCTTCGTACGACTCTCGGGAGGCGGCCTGCTGCAGGGTCTCGCCGTTTTCCATGAATCCCGCCGGCACCGTCCAGAAGCCCCGCCGCGGCTCGATCGCCCGGCGGCACAGGAGGATCCGGCCTTCGTACTCCGGAACGCATCCGACGACCAGGCGGGGATTCAGGTAGTGGATCGTCCCGCAGGCATCGCAGATGTGCCGTGGCAGGTGATCGCCGGGTGGGATGCGAAACTCGACCTTTGCGCCGCACTGATTGCAAAAATTCATGATTCCTGAGGAGCATAGCACGCCACGAAACGACTCTCCGGCGCGCCGAGTGGTGCCGGAAACAGCCGCCGCAGTTGTTAAGATGCGACCCTTTCTGCCGTGCGAGTGGGGAGTACTTCATGACACGTCTCTGCGGGCCCATCCACCCAGGACGGCTTGCGCTCGGCCTGGCAATGATTTGCCTGGCAAGCCTGGCGCGCGCGCAGTCTGCCGATCACACCTTCATGCGCTACCCCACGCTCCATGGCAACACGATCGTTTTCGTAGCGCACGACAATCTGTGGTCGGTGCCCCGCACCGGCGGGGTCGCGGCGCGTCTGACGACCGACGAAGGGCGCGATGTGATGCCGCGCTTTTCTCCCGATGGCCGCTGGCTGGCGTTCACCGGTGAATACCAGGGCAATCGCGACGTATATGTCATGCCCGCGGAGGGAGGGCCCGCCAGGCGTCTCACGTTTGCATCCGATGTGCAACCGGAGGCGCCGTTGCGTTGGGGCCCCAACAACATGGTCGTCACGTGGACTCCTGATTCCACCAGCGTGGTGTTCCTGTCGCGACGCGACGCCTGGAACTCCTGGTTCGGCAGACTGTATACGGTCCCGGTGACCGGAGGACTGCCCAGTGCGCTGCCGCTCGACCGCGGCGGCTTCATGAGCTATGGGCCGGACGGCTCGCAGATCGCCTACGTGCGGATCTTCAGCGATTTCCGCACGTGGAAGCGCTACCACGGCGGTCTCGGTCAGGATATCGACATCTATGACTTTCGTACGCACCAGCTGAAGCACGTGACCGACTGGCCCGGCACCGAGACCTCGCCCATGTGGTTCGGCAAGACGATCTATTTCCTCGCCGATCACGGCGCCGCCGAGCGACGCAACATCTGGGCGTACGACACCTCCAGTGGACAGTTTCGCCAGATCACGCATTTCACCGATTACGACATCGACTTCCCCAGTCTGGGCGCCGGAGCGGAGAGCCAGGCGGGCATCGTGTTCCAGCAGGGCGGCAAGCTCCATGTGCTCGACCTGCCGTCCGAGCAGCTTCACGATCTTGACGTCAGCGTACCCGACGACGGCACGCGTACCGATGCGCACTGGGTGGATGCGAAAGCGGCCATCCGTGACCAGGACACCGCGCAGCAGACCGACTTCGATCTGGCGCCCAACGGGGGCCGGGCCGTGTTCTCGGCGCGCGGCGATCTGTTCACGCTGCCCGCCGAGCATGGCAACACGCGCGATCTGACCCAGACCTCGAACGCGGACGAAGACCACCCGGTCTGGTCGCCGGACGGCAAGAGCATCGCGTACACCACCGATGTGAGCGGCGAGCAGCAGCTCGCCGTGCGACCGGCCGAAGGGGGTACGGAGAAGATCGTCACCCATTTCGAGCGCGGGTACTTCTACCGGCCGCGCTGGTCACCGAACGGCGATCGCCTGGCGTTCTCCGACAATGAGCACCGGCTGTGGTACGTGCCCCTCGCAGGGGGCGGGCCGGTGCAGGTTGCGCAGGACAAATTCGCCGAAATACACGACTACGTCTGGTCGCCGGATG
>DASTDD010000313.1:0-2472 GCA_035710545.1 Steroidobacteraceae bacterium | reverse complement strand
TGAGCTGCCGGTGCGATTCGAAGGCGATGGCATGCTGCGCGTTCTGGAAATAGTCACCGCGTTCGATCGCTACGCTGCTGTAGTCGCGCCAGCGATCCGGGTAGCCAATCTTGTTGACCACCGCGGCCAGCTTGGCGAGGGCCTGCTGCTTGGTCGCGGCGCTCATCCACGGAAGCGCCTCGATATCGTCGCGCAGCGCCTGCTCGATCTGTCGGGTCATCAGCAGAGTCGCGTCCTTGAGCTTTGGTCCGAAGGTGCGAGCGACGAATTCCTGCCCCAGGGCCTCGCCGAGCAGCGCGTCGACCTGCCGCACACAGCGCTTCCAGCGCGGTTTCTGCTGCGGCACGCCCCGCAGCGTGTGGTCGAAGAACGCGAAGCGCTCAGCCTCGAAGCTGCGCGCCAGGAAAGGCGCGGCCGCATGGACGGCATGCCAGCGCAGGTAGGTCTTCAGATCGTCGAGTGAGGCGGACGCGAGCAGCTGATCGAGCGCGGCGTAGAACTTCGGTTGCGACACGTTCAGCGTATTGACGCCGGACAGCCCCAGGGCATTGAGGAACGCCTCCCACACGAAGTGCGGCGTCAGGCGCTCGAGGGCCGCGCGGTCCATCTTGTGAAACAAGTTGTACGGGTCGCGCAACTCCACTCGCGTGAGCGAGGCCTGGGCGAGCTGCGTTTCGAGGCGCAGGACCGTATCGGCGTGCTGCCCCGCGACGGCCGCGGAGTCACCCAGCAGTGCGAAGCTGCGCGCGACGTGCCGGCGATACTCCTGCCGCAGTGTAAGCGCGCGCTTGTCGCCGTCGGTGTAATAGTCGCGATCCGGCATGCCGAGCCCGCCGGCATTGGCGAAGGCAATTACCGCCTTCGAGTCGGCGAAGTCCTGTGCCGAGGTGAACCCAAACAGAAACTCGTCGCCGCCGTTCTCGAGCTGCAGGCGGGCCAGCAGCGCCGGGAGGTCCCGCGCGCTCGTCATGGCGTCAATCGCGGCCAGCGTCGGGGCGAGCGGCGTGCGGCCGCGCCGCTCGATCGCCGTCTCATCCATACACGAGGCGAAATAGTCACCGATCCTCTGCTGATTGGCGGAACGGCCGCTGCTGCTGCGTCCCAGGTTGTCGAGAATGCCCCACAGGAAGCGCTGATTGTCCTGGTAGAGCTTGCCGTACACGCTCCAACTGGCCTGATCGGCCGGAATCGGGTTGCGCGCCAGCCAGCCCCCACAGGAGTACTGGTAGAAGTCGGCGCAGGCGTTCGCCGCGCGATCCATTGCCGTCACGTCGAGGCTCGGCGTGTAGGGCAGATTCTGCAGCGGGCTTTGCTCGGCAGCCGCGGACGGATTCGTCGGAGCCGGGGCCGCGGGAACGTCCGGGGCGACGCTGAGCAGGCTCAAGGCCAGGATGACTTGTGGCCGCATACGGTACCGTGCTCGGTGCGTTGTTGTTGTCGCCGAAAACTATAGCATCGCGGCGCCTCAGCCTGCCACGACACCAACCTGCATCGGCACGCACCGGTCATGTTCGCATACCAGCGCGCGTCAGGCCGACCGCTGATGTTGCAGATTGCGAGATCCCCTTGCCTGAAAACTTCAGATGCGGAACGGCTGGCGCAAGAGCTCGACCGGGATGTTTGCTACTCTTGAGTTCGCGTTTCGCCCGGCGGCCAATGGGCGGTGACGCAGAAGCAGACAGGAGCATTCCGTGAGCTCAAGGGTACTGCCGGGAGTTGCGATTGCGTGTGCACTGAGTGCGGTGCTGAGACTGTCTTCGCTGGTGGCGGATGAGTCAGCCACCGCCGACCCCGTGGCGGATGACCCCACGGCTCAGCTCGTCGCGCGCCTGGATCTCGAGCGCTACAAGGCAACCATCAAGGGCCTCACGCGCTTTGGCGACCGCCGTCAGGGTACCGAGCGCAATCGGAACGCAATCGAGTGGATCGAGTCGCAGCTGCGCGCTTACGGCTGCGCCGACGTTGCGAGACTGCACTACAGCTATTCGCCGGAACAAAAGCGAAGTCGCAGCGGACCGCAGGTGGTGCGCGGCGCGGCGCAGGGAGGCGGTCGTTTCCGTGGGCAGCGGGCCCCGACCGGAGTGAACGACGACCCGCAGCGCCAGCCGGATGCGAAGCTGAGGGCCCTGGATGCGCCGGCCAGCACACCCGGGGATCGCGAAGAGGTGTACTGCACCAAGGTAGGCAGTACGCATCCCGATGAGATGTACATCGTCGGTGCCCACATGGATGGCATCGGGTGGGGGGAGGCAGCTAACGACGACGGCTCGGGCACGGCGCTGGTCATGGAGCTGGCGCGGATCTTCGCCGGCGCCGACGTGCAGACTGAGCGCTCCATCCGTTTCGTACTGTGGAACAACGAAGAGACGGGTCTCAATGGCGCGTACGCCTACGTCGAGCAACGGGCGCGCCTGCAGGGCATCGAGTCACCACCGGGGTCGCGTCGCTATCCGGAACCGCGCTGGCTGGGCA
>DASTDD010000312.1:0-26599 GCA_035710545.1 Steroidobacteraceae bacterium | reverse complement strand
TGCTGAAATTCACTCCGGTGACCGAGGTAATCCGCAAGGTCCTCACCGGCAGTGGCGAGTGCAGCCAGATCAACTGGGAGTTTCTCGGTCTCGCGATGCCCGCGTGGGTGTTGATTTGCGCCTTGCTCCTGGGTGCAGTCGGAGTCACGACGAATCTCTGGCCACGGCGTGCGCGGACACGCTGAGCTCGCCGGCCCGGCTACGTCATCAGCTTGCGGAGCAGGTTGACGTAGATCCGCTGCAGAAGCTCGAGGTCCTCGATCCGTACACACTCGTCCACCTTGTGGATCGAGGCATTGACCACACCCAGTTCGACGACTTGTGCACCCAGCGGCGCTATGAACCGGCCGTCGGAGGTCCCGCCACCGGTCGACAGGCGTGGCCTCGAGCCCGTGACTTCCTGCACAGCGGCTCCGACAGCATCCGACAGGGTGCCGGGAGCGGTGTAGAACGGTTCGCCCGAGACGTACCACTCGATCGTGTAGCGCACGCCGTGCTTGCGCAGGATGCCTTCGACCGTTTCCTTCAGCCTCTCCTGGGTCTGAACCGGTGAATAGCGCAGATTGAAGCGGGCCTTCAGCTCGCCGGGAATGACATTCGGCGCACCCGTGCCGGCGTTGAGGTTCGAGACCTGGAAGCTGGTCGGCTGGAAGTGCTCGGTTCCCTCGTCCCAGGCGCGGCTGGTGAGCTCCGCGAGCGCCGGGGCGAGTGTGTGGACCGGATTCTCCGCGAGCTGGGGATAGGCGACATGTCCCTGCACGCCGTGCACCGTGAGCCGGGCGCTGAAGGAGCCGCGGCGGCCCACTTTGATCGTGTCGCCCACCGAGCTCTCGCTCGAAGGCTCTCCGACGATGCACCAGTCGATCTTCTCCTGGCGGCCGGTCAGTGTCTCGACGACCCGCCGCGTGCCATCGGTGGAAGGACCTTCCTCGTCGCTGGTGAGCAGGAACGCGATCGACCCTTTGTGCTGCGGATGAGCCGATACGAATTCCTCGGCGGCGATCACCATGGCGGCGAGGCCGCTCTTCATGTCAGCTGCGCCTCGGCCATAGAGGAAGCCGTCCCGGACCGTGGGCGCGAACGGATCGCTGCGCCACTCTTCGAGCGGGCCGGCCGGCACGACGTCCGTATGCCCCGCAAAGCAGAAGACGGGGCCGTGGGTGCCGCGCCGCGCCCAGAGATTATCGACGTTGCCGAAGCGAAGGTGCTCCACCTGGAATCGGGCTCGGCGAAGCCGGTCCCCGAGAATCTGCTGACAGCCTTCGTCCGCAGGCGTGATGGAGCGGCGGCCCATCAGGTTACGTGTCAACTCAAGAACTTGCGACATTGGCGAACTGTGCGCTCATTGAACGGCGACGATGACGCTTCAGTCCGTGGGGACTCCCCAACGCGGAAGCGGCTCGCGTTTATACGGCCAGCGCCCGGCCCCGGCAAGCCAGCGCCTGCCGAGCGCCTTTCGAGGCGACCCGGCGATGGGGCCGAGACCACCCATCCAGCGCAGGGTGCGTGTCATCAAAACGTCACATTCCAGTCATGTAATGGGTAGTTGCGGCGCGAGATGCTTGCCTGTGCCATCCGGGCGACGCCAAAAGAAAACCGGCGCCGGCGGGAACACCATGCGGAGGACAGAACGATGAGTCTAGTGAGTTCAAAGACAGTATTGGGGATCGCCGCGGCGGCGAGCCTCGCGGCCGCGGCCCAGGCCGCTACCGAGATCTCCGGGGCCGGGGCGACATTTCCGTATCCGGTGTATGCCAAATGGGCGGATGCCTACAAGAAAGAGACGGGCGTCGGCCTGAACTACCAGTCCATCGGCTCAGGCGGCGGGATCAAGCAGATCAAGGCCAAGACAGTGACGTTCGGTGCCTCCGACAAGCCGTTGGAGCCGGCGGAGCTGAAGGAATCGGGTCTGGTGCAGTTCCCGATGATCATCGGTGGGGTCGTCCCCGTGATCAATGTCAGGGGCATCCAGGGAGGACAGATCACGCTCGATGGCGCCGCGATCGCCAGTATCTACCTTGGCGAGATCACCAAGTGGAACGATCCGCGCATCAAGAAGCTCAACCCGACCGCAGCTCTGCCGGCCACTGCCATCGCGCCGGTGTACCGTTCGGACGGGTCGGGGACAAACTTCCTGTTTACCGATTACCTGTCCAAGTCCAGCGCCAAGTTCAAGGAATCGATCGGAGCGAATGCCTCCGTGCAGTGGCCGGTCGGAATCGGCGCCAAAGGCAACGAGGGCGTGGCCAACATGACGACGCAGACGGACGGCGCCATCGGATACGTTGAATACGCTTACGCGAAGCAGAACAGCATGGCTTACGCCAAATTGATCAATCGCGGTGGCAAGGCGGTGGTTCCCAGTGCCGAGACGTTCCAGGCAGCCGCGGCCAATGCGGACTGGACGCACGCACCGGGTTACTACCTGATCCTCACGGACCAACCTGGCGCGGCCAGCTGGCCCATCACCGGGGCGAGCTTCATCCTGGTGTACAGCAATCCGCCGAATGCCGGCGAGACCGCCCAGGCCCTGAAGTTTTTCGACTGGGCCTACCGCAACGGCGGCAAGATGGCCGCAGAGCTCGACTACGTGCCGCTGCCGGACGGCCTGATCAAGCAGATCCGCGCCACCTGGAAGGCCGATATCAAGGGAATTCCGGCCATGGCGGCCAATTAACGGCAGGGCCGTGAACAGCGCGGTCATCGAAGCCGATTCGCAGCACGCTGCGGGGCAGCGACTCAGGGAGAGCATTTTCCGCGGCGCGACCCTGGTGGCCGCTCTGCTGGTGCTCACACTGCTGGGCGGGGTGATGCTGTCCCTGCTCAAGGGCTCCTGGCCGGCCTTCTCGCACTTCAAGCTGCAGTTCCTGACGCGCGAGATCTGGAATCCGGTCACGGACCAGTTCGGCGCCCTGGCCGCGGTCTACGGCACGGTGATCACATCGCTGATCGCGATGTTGATTGCCATACCGGTGAGCTTCGGGATCGCCATCTTCCTCACGGAGCTTGCGCCACCCTGGCTCAAGCGCCCCGTGGGGGTGGCGATCGAGCTGCTCGCGGCCGTGCCGAGCATCATCTTCGGCATCTGGGGCCTTTTCGTGCTGGCGCCGCTTCTGCAACGGCACGTGCAGCCCTGGCTCATCGATTTGCTCGGTCCTCTCCCCCTGATCGGCAAGCTGTTTCAGGGACCTCCTTTCGGCATCGGCGTGCTCACGGCCTCCGTCGTGCTGGCGATCATGGTGTTGCCATTCATCTCGGCCGTGATGCGCGATGTGTTCGAAACCGTACCGGATGTGCTCAAGGAATCCGGCTACGGTCTGGGGGCCACGACCTGGGAGGTCATCTGGAAGGTCGTGGTGCCCTACACGCGCACCGGGATCGTGGGCGGCATCATGCTCGGGCTGGGGCGAGCCCTCGGCGAAACCATGGCGGTGACCTTCGTCATCGGCAATGCGCACCGGATCAGTCCTTCGCTGCTCGGGCCCGGAACGACCATTTCTGCCTCGATCGCCAATGAGTTCACGGAAGCGGTTGGCGACCTCTACACCTCCTCACTGATTGCTCTCGGCGCGCTGCTCTTCCTGATCACCTTCTCGGTGATCGCCGGCGCGCGCCTCCTGCTGCTGCGCCTCGACCGGCGCGCCCTCTCATCTGTATGACGCGTCGCGGCTTCCGCAAGTTTACGAACGTCCTCGCGTTGACGCTGTCGGGCCTCGCCACGGGGGTCGGGCTGTTCTTTCTCGGCGCGATCCTCTGGACGCTGGTGACACGCGGGCTCGCCGGCATGTCGGTCGCTCTCTTCACGGAGAACACGCCCCCGCCCGGCAGCAGCGGCGGCATCCTGAACGCGATCTACGGCAGTGTCGTGATGACGCTGATCGGTATCCTGATCGGCGCTCCCATCGGCATGCTGGCCGGGACATACCTGGCGGAGTATGGCCGCGGCTCTCGGTTGAGTACCGTCATCCGCTTCGTCAACGATGTCCTGCTGAGCGCTCCGTCCATCATCGTGGGCCTGTTCATTTACGAGATCCTCGTGGTGAGCATGGGCCATTTCTCCGCCTTTGCCGGCGCGGTCGCCCTGGCCGTGATCGCGATCCCGGTAACCGTGCGGACCACCGAGGACATGTTGAATCTCGTTCCGCAAGGTATGAAGGATGCCTCCACGGCAATGGGCGCGTATCCGTGGCGCACCATCACCAGCATCATCTATCCGGCGGCGCGCAGCGGTATCGTCACGGGTCTGCTGCTTGCCGTGGCTCGCATCAGCGGCGAGACCGCGCCCCTGCTGTTCACTGCGCTCAACAATCAGTTCTGGAGCACCAGTCTGCGTGCGCCGATGGCAAACCTGCCGGTGATCATCTTTCAGTTCGCCCTCAGTCCCTACAAGAACTGGCAACAGCTCGCATGGTCCGGCGCGCTGCTCATCACTTTCGCGATTCTGGTCCTGAGCATCACCGCGCGAATCGTGGTTTCGGCGCTCAACCCCGCCGGAGCGAAGCGATGAGCGCCACTGCCGCGAGCGTGCGCACCAACGGCCATGCGGTTGAAACGCACGCCGCGAAGTTCGAGGTCCGCCATCTCGATTTCTTCTATGGGCAGAACCGCGCGCTCAAGGATATTACCCTGAGCCTCGCCGACCGCAGCATCACCGCGTTCATCGGTCCCTCGGGTTGCGGGAAATCAACGCTGCTCCGCGTCTTCAACCGCATGTACGCGCTTTATCCCGGTCATCGGGCGACGGGCGAGGTGCTGCTCGACGGATTCAACATCCTGTCTCCGGCTGTGGATCTGTCGGCTCTGCGGTTCCGGGTCGGCATGGTGTTCCAGAAGGCGACCCCGTTCCCGATGTCAATATTCGACAATGTCGCCTTCGGCCTGCGCCTGGCGCGCCGGATTCGGCGCGGCGAGCTGCAGGAGCGGGTGGAGGTGGCACTGCGGGATGCGGCGATGTGGGATGAAGTCAAGGACAAGCTGCACGAGGACGGGCGCGGCCTCTCGGGCGGCCAGCAGCAACGGCTGTGCATTGCGCGTACAATCGCGCTCGCACCAGAAGTTGTGCTGCTCGACGAGCCAACGGCCGCGCTCGACCCGATATCCACGCTCAGGGTCGAGGAAACGCTACAGAGCCTGCGCGAGAAATACTGTCTCGCCGTCGTGACGCACAACCTTCAACAGGCGGCGCGCGTCTCGAACGTCACGGCGTTCATGTACATGGGTGAGCTCGTGGAGGTGGGGCCAACCGAGCAGCTCTTCACGGCGCCCCGGGATCGGAGGACGGACGACTACGTCACCGGCCGATTTGGGTAGGTCCCGAAGGGACCTACGCCCGCCAGGGATGGCGGGCTGGATGTCGGCTCCAGGGACGGTTCCCGTGATCAGACGGGTCCCGAAGGGACCGACGCCCGCCAGGGATGGCGGGCAGGATGTCGGTTCCAGGGATGGTTCCCGTGATCAGGCGGGTCCCGGAGGGACCCGCGGCCGGAGACTGCTTTCGTTGCGAGGTGAGTGACCGACATGAATGACGCGGTCAATGATGTGACACAGGATCGCAAACCGAAGGATGCTGCCGGCATTCCGGAAGAGCCGCACCGGCGCCACATCGGCGAGGGGGGCCTCAACCTCAAGCCGAGCGGGCGCACCCCGGCTCCCGTCTCGCTGGAGCAGCGTTCCGGCGAGAAGACCATCGGGCAGGCATCGGTCGAGAATGCGGTGTTCACCTGTCGCGACGTGAATGTGTTTTACGGCGCCAAGCATGCGCTTCGAAACGTGAGCATCGATGTCGGCCGCCGCCAGGTGCTCGCCATGATCGGGCCTTCCGGCTGCGGCAAGTCGACCTTCCTGCGTTGTCTCAATCGGATGAACGATACGATCCCCGGCGCACGGGTCACGGGGTCGATCCACCTCGACAAGACCGACATACATGACCGGCAGCAGGACGTGGTTCAGCTGCGCGCCCGTGTCGGCATGGTGTTTCAGAAACCCAATCCCTTCCCGAAGTCAATCTACGAGAACGTCGCCTACGGGCCGCGAATTCATGGCATGACCCGCAGTCGCGCCGACCTGGACGAGATCGTTTGCACCAGCCTGCAGCGCGCCGGTCTGTGGGACGAGGTGAAGGATCGGCTCAACCGTCCGGGCACGGGCCTGTCAGGCGGTCAGCAGCAAAGGCTGTGCATCGCTCGCGCCATTGCCGTGCAGCCCGAAGTCATCCTGATGGACGAGCCCTGTTCCGCGCTCGACCCGGTCGCGACCGCTCGTGTCGAGGATCTCATCGAGGAGCTGCGCGCGAGCTACGCCATCGTGATCGTCACGCACTCGATGCAACAGGCCGCGCGCGTCTCGCAGCGGACCGCGTACTTTCACATGGGATCGCTCATCGAAGTCGGCGAGACGGACAAGGTGTTCACGAACCCCCGGCACCGCCTCACCGAGGACTACATCACCGGCCGATTTGGGTAGGTCCCGAAGGGACCTACGCCCGCCAGGGATGGCGGGCCGGGTTTCGGCTCCAGGGACGGTACCTTCACCGGGCGGGTCCCGAAGGGACCTACGCCCGCCAGGGACGGCGGGCCGGGTTTCGGCTCCAGGGACGGTTCCCTTATCGAGGCAGTTACCTGGTTATGGACATGCTCGAAGGCCACATCAGCAAGGCATTCGATGGCGCTCTCGCCGGACTGCACATCCGGATCGTCGAGATGGGCGGCCTCGTGCTCGACCAGGTCCGCGAGGCCGCTCAGGCCTACACGGAATGGCGCGTCGATTCGGCCGAGCGAGTGTTGCAACGGGAAATGGAGGTCAACGCCTATGACGCGAGCCTCGACGAAGAGCAGCTGACGCTGCTCGCGCGCCGCCAGCCGGTGGCCGGGGACCTGCGGGCGACGATTGCGATGTCGAAAGCGGTGGGAGAGCTGGAGCGGGCGGGCGATGAGGCGAAGAAGATTGCCCGAAATGTCCTGGCCCAGGGCGGCCGACCCGGTCCGGCGACTTCGCGGGACGTCCGCCACATCGGCCAACTGGCGGTGAGCCTGTTACGGGCTTCTCTCGAGGCCTTCGATCGTCTGGACATCAGTCTGGCACTCGAAGTGATCACGCGAGACGAGGATCTGGATCTCGAGTACAAGGCCGGCCTTCGTCGCCTGCTCACCCGCGCCATGGAGGATCCCCGGCATTTCGATGTCACGCTCGAAGCCGCCTTCGTGCTGAAGTCCCTGGAGCGCGTCGGGGATCACGCCCGGAACCTGGCCCGACAGGTGTGCAGTATGGGGGGTCGCGCACGGCCCGCCGACGTCCTGACAGCGACCTCGCGAGCTTCCGGGCTGACCTGACAGTCCCCGTTCCGGCTGGGCGTGCTCTGGACTCAGAGCCACGGGCCACAGGCTTACCGCACGGTGTAGTTCCGGGCCTCGAGGCAGGCGGCCTCCGCGCGCAGATATCCTTGCCGCTTCACCATGGCCTCGTTCGGCGTGCCATCCGGTGACTTGGCGGGGTCGAATCCCGTCTGCTGGGAGGCCCACTGGCGGCATTCGTCCCGGTCGCGTGCCTGCTGCTCCTCGGACTGGCCGCCCTTCGGATAGGCGTAGAGCTCGAAGCCCGCGTCCGTGGAGGAGTCCGCCGGCGAGGCTGTGGACTTGCCTGCATCATCGGGCGGCTCGACCGCCTGGTACTCGCCTGCTGCATCGTCCCAGGCGTAGTAGGTGTTCCCGGCGTAATAGTAGGGAACGTCGTTCCACCAGAGTGTCTCGTAGCCCCACGGCAGGAATGGCACGAACCATCCCAGTCCGAAGTCCACACCCCATGCGCAGCAGCCGCCGCGCCACCACCAGCCGTGCCCGGGATGGCCATGGTGCCATCCGCTGCGACCCGACCCCGGTCCCCATCCCTGTCTTGGGCCTCCGTGGGCGAAGTGCGAGCCGCCAGAGCCATGGCTGCCGCTGGAGCTCGCGTGACCCGCGCCACCCGCTGAGCTCGCGTGACCCCCGCCACCCCCTGAGCCGCCTCCACCACCATGCCCGCCACCGCTGCCACCGCCAGGCCCCCCCGCAAACGCGCTGCCGGCTGCGCCCAGTACCAGCATGGTGAGGAGCAGGACGGTAGATCGGCCGATCGTCTTTGTGCGCATGGCGACATCCCCCGGCGCCCGGCCGGGGCTCACCTATCATCGTACGCCCGAATTGCCTCGGGTTACCAACTCACGCCCAAAAGGGTCATGCGTGGTAGTCGGCCGCCACGGTCGCGTCGGCGGGAGCCTCCTTGCCCCGCAAGATCGGTGTCAGGACGGCGGCCACCACCAGGTTGAGGATGACGGTGTAGAAGGCCGTGTAGCCTGGCAGCGTGTAACCGCCGATCTCCAGCGGATAGGTCGGCTTCAGGTGCGCGGCGATCGCCATCGCGGTTCCCGCAAACGTACCGATCGCCCACCCCAGCAGCAGTGCCCACGAATTGAACCACCGCGTGAAGACACCCAGCATGACTGCCGGCAGCGTCTGGATGATCCAGATGCCGCCCAGCAGCTGCAGCTGGATCGCATACTCGGTGGGCACGAACAGAATGAAGACCAGCGCTCCCAGCTTGACGATCATCGATACCCACTTCGCCATGCGCGCTTCCTGCTGGTCGGTGGGATTGGGGTTGATGAACTCACGGTGAATGTTGCGGGTGTAGAGATTCGCGGCGGCGATCGACATGATCGCCGCGGGCACCAGGGCACCGATTGCGATCGCGGCAAACGCGACCCCCACGAACCACGACGGAAAGCTGTGCAGAAGCAGGGCGGGCACCGCGAAGTTGTTGCCGAACTGCTTGAAGCCGGCGGCGTACTCCGGAAGCTGCTTGAGGTTCGCGGCGATCGCGAAGAAGCCGAACATCGCCAGCAGGCCGAGCATCAGCGAGTATCCCGGCAGGATGGCCGCGTTACGCCGGATCGCGTGCCCGCTGTTGGCGCTGAGGATGCCGGTCACGGAGTGGGGATACAGGAAGAGGGCCAGCGCAGAGCCGAGGGCCAGAGTCGCGTAGGAGCCGTAGGCTCCCGTCGTGTGGGGTCCGGGCGGCGCCAGCAGCACCATCTTCTGCGGGACTGCCGCGAAGATCTGGTGGAAGCCACCCAGCTGGATCGGCACGACGATGATCGTGACGAAAGCCGTCAGGTAGATCAGGGTGTCCTTCACGATTGCGATCGAGGCGGGCGCGCGCAGGCCGCTCGTGAAGGTGAACGCCGCCAGCACCAGGAAGGCGATGATCAGCGGCAGATCCGCGGCGAGCCCGCTTCCCGAGATGCCCAGGGCCCCCACGACGACCTGGATACCGACGAGCTGCAGGGCGATGTAGGGCATCGTCGCCACGATGCCGGTGATCGAGATCGCGAGCGCCAGCCAGCGATTGTCGAAGCGCCCGCGGACGAAGTCACCGGAGGTGATATAGCCGTGCTTGTTACAGACATACCACAGGCGCGGGAAGACGATGAACAGGATCGGGTACACGACGATGGTGTAGGGCACGGCGAAGAAGGCCACCGCGCCGGTGCCGAAGGCCAGCGCCGGAACCGCGACGAAGGTGTAGGCCGTGTAGACATCGCCGCCGACCAGGAACCAGGTCACGAGCGTGCCGAACCGCCGCCCCGCCAGGCCCCACTCGTGGAGCAGATCGAGGTCGCCCTTGCGCCAATGCGCCGCGGCGAATCCCAGCCAGGTGATCAGGGCGAACAGGAGGATGAATATGACCAGCGCAACCCAGTTCACAGCCTGCACGGCAATCCCCTGATTTGTTGTTGTGGAGTGCGCCCTGGCGAGCTCAGGTCAACCTTCCGTGGCCTTGTAGACGATGCCCGTGAGCACGGCGCTGATGATAACCCACAGCAGCTGGTACCAGTAGAAGAAGGGCATCCCCAGCCAGGTGGGATCGAGCTTGTTGTAGAAGGGCGGCCAGAGAACCGCGGCGAACTGGACGACGAAGAGCAGGTACCACCAGCTCCAGGTGCTGCGCGTGCCTTTTGGCTCGGTCATGCCGCTATCCCCTCACCGCCCGGGCGCGCGGCCCGGGCGGTGCACTTCAGTGCAGTTCTTCTTGGCAGGCCGCGGTGGCTGGCCGCGGCGGCTCAGAACTTGAAGCGTACACCAATCGTCGGATCGATGTTGGAGGTGTTGATGTAGCCGTTCGCGAGGCCGTCGCTCACCTTCGTATACAGTGCGCCGGCGAAGATGTCGAAGCGCTTGGTCGGCTTGTAGACGGCGGCTACGCCGATTGCGTTCTCCGTTCCGCTGCAGCCCCCGTTACGCGTATCCGAGCAGCCGGCATTGGCGCCCGCGGCGAAGCTGTTCTGCTTGTAGCCGTTGTAGGAGAGCATCAGGTCGACCTGCGGCATGGGCGAGTATTTCACGCCGGCCCAGAACACCTGCAGGATCTTGTCGTTCGGGAAGGCTTTGTTGTTGGTGAAGGCCAGCTTGTAGCCGCCGATGTCGTCGAAGCCCGGGTCGAGCGGGCTGTCAGGATTGGCGAAGCGGATGTGCTCGTAGCCGGCATACAGCGTTGCAACTCCGAGGTTGTATGAGCCCGCGACGGCGAACGAGGTGTTGTCGGAGACGGTTCCCGAAACCGACTTGTCCGGCGAGAACCCCACGGGCAGGGTCGCAAGCTGCGCGGCACTGAGCGCGGACGCCGCTATGGCGTCCTTCACGTGCGTGTAGTAGGCGTCGGCCGAGAAGCCGGCGAGCTCGCCGCCCAGTTGCAGTTGTACGACCGAGTTGGCGGAGCCGCTCGCGTTGTTGAACTTGTACATCGCGCCGGCGTGCACACCGTTCATCGCCAGCTGGTACTTCAGCGAGTTGTCCAGGCGTTTGTCCTGGGTGTCACCCGCGCCCGCGGTGGTGCCCGAAAGTCCGATCAGCGCGAACGCCTGCGAGCCACCCATCGCGTCGTACTTGGCGACGCCATCGGCGAGCATCGTGTTCTGCCGGCCGAATGTCAGGGTACCGAACGAGGGCGAGCTCACACCGACGTAGGACTGCTGGAAGATCTGGCCGGCCACGCTGGAGTCGAGGTTGACGGTCTGGTCGGCGAGAGCCCGCCCGTTGTTCTGGGTCAGCGACTTCAGCGCGTCGCTGATGTTGCCCGAGGTCGGATTGAAGAAGGTCTCGAGCTTGAACACCGCGGACCAGTCTCCGGCGAGGGGTTCCTTTCCCTGCAGGCCGACACGCGACTGACCCAGATTGTTGGACGTGGCGCCACAAACCGAGTGATTGCTGAACTTCTGCACGATGTCGGCGCTGGTGCCCGGAAAGTAGTCGCTGAATGGCGCTCCGTGGGTATCGCACTGGAGACCTATATCGACTTGGCCGTACAGGGTGATGCCGTGCATCGTCAGCGCGTCATCCCCCGACACTTGCGCGTACGCCACACCCGTGAAGGCTGACAAAGTGCCCAATGCGCCGGTGGCAATCAGGCTGGCGAAGACCGGTCTGGACCGAACCGATAGCGACGGAGTACGTGGTGTCATCTTCAAGGTTCCTGTGTTTTTTGAAGAAGCGGGCGCAGCGCCGCGGGCCGACCGATCTATGCACTTCCCACCGGTCTCCCACGGCGCGATATCCGGATACGCTGGATACGCAGGCCTATCCATGCATCAACGGGCGGTCACTGTGCGACACTATTATGACATTTGGCATGCAGACAATTGACAGTTTTATTTCAGTGCAGCCGGAACGGACTGGGTGTGCCAATCTCGTGTCAGTGGCGCTCGCACGTGCCCACACCAACAGCGTCTGCCCACGCGGCGCGCGCTGACCAGGATCTTCAGAAAACTTTTGTTGCGGGTGCGCAACGCATGCGCGCCGGATATATTGCGACGCGGGAGCGTATTTCCGCGTTCGACTGGCGCCACAGGCCCAGCGATCGCGGGAGGCAAGGGGCGTGAGCCGCAGCAGGGCAGGGGACCGGGCTCGCGCGCGGCGCGAGCCCGGTTGGAGGCAGGCGCTGCGACCTACCTCTGGAAGGGGTAGTAGCGGAACGAGACCATGGTGATGTTGATGTTGGTGCTGGGATCGCCGCCGATTCCGGAGTAGATCTCTCTGCGGATCCACGTGTCCGTGAGTCCCAGCTGACCGTTGCCCAGCCAGCCCTGGTAGAACTTCCACCAGCCACCCAGCGTGCCGCTGACGATCCGCGAGGTGTTGGCTGCACAGGCCGCGCCGCCTTCGATCTCGCAGCCGGAGTTGTCGAACAGTGCGTTACCGTAACCGTAGCCGAAGATCTTGCCGCCGGAGAGTCTGAAGGATTCGTCCTTGTCCACCTGCTCCTCGCCGACGTACCCGAAGAATGTCCAGGTGGGGGCCGGCCGCAGGATCAGGCCGGCGAGCGCCTGGAAGCCGCGCATGGGGTCGACCGAGAGATTGCCCGCGTTGATCGTCGCGTCCGGCAGCTGGGCGGATCCATAACGACCAACGCCTCGACCCGCCAGCACGCTCGCCTGAAAGTCGAGCATTTTCGGCACGAGCGGCAGGATCAGATTGCCGCCGAATCCGCTCGCATTGGTCTTCTCGTTCACCTGCAGGCCCTTGGTGGTGATCCGGTCGCGGAAGAAGCGTTCCGTGGCAAAGACTTCGAAGTGGCCATAGCCCGGATCGAAGGCCACCTTCACCACGATATCCGGCAGGTAGTCCACCGAGATGTTGTTGGCGCCGGGCGCTGCGCCGTTGGTCGGGCTGAAGGAATTGGTCGCCCCGGGATTGTTGAACATCACCGGGAGGGCCGGGGCGCCGGTGGAGGCATTGCTCGAGATCTGCGCCGCCGGATTCTCCAACGAGAGCGCCGCGGCGAGCGCATCGCTGAGCTTCTCAGTGAAGCGTGCCTGTGGCAGGCGCAGCCAGTTGAATCCGGGAACGTACTGCCCGTCGATGGTGAGTGGAATGTTCTCCTGGCGGGCCGTGAGTCCCTGCTTGAAGCCGGTCACCAGGCTCCAGGTCTGCCCGAACAGGAGGTTGCCGCCAAGCGGCTTGTAGGTGAGATCGGCGAAATAGTGGCGCACGCGCGGGGAGAAACTCGAGCTCTCGTTGTTGTTCGCGGTGCCCCCCGCGCCGCCGAAGTCCGCCTCGACATAGGCCTCGGTCGCCCACTCCTCGTTGTCCGGTCCCTGGAACAGAGACTGCAGCCGGCTCTGACGCTCGGTGAGGTGAAATTCGCTCACATAGAAGTTGTGCGAGTTCGGGAACGGGATCCCGGTGTTGAAATTCGATGCCCAGTCGGCCGACTCGTTGTGATCGCGATTGACGACCATCAACTCGACAAACCCGCCAGGGGTGACCTTGATCGGACCGACGTAGAACGACGGCGCCGTGGCACCCATCCCCGCCTGCGACGGAGCGGATGCCGCGGCCGGAGCGGGCGGCGGCTGTTGCGCCTGCTGGGCCTGTTGCGCCTGCTGGGCCTGTTGCGCTTGCTGGGCCTGTTGCGCTTGCTGCGCCTGTTGGGCCTCGAGCCGCTCGATCTTGCGCTGCATTTCGCGCATCTGTTCCTTCAGGCTCTGCAAGTCATCGGCGTTGCCATTCTGAGCCAGCGCCACGGGAGTGCCGAGCACGCCGATCGCCGCTGCGGCTGTGGCCAGCGCCGGGGCGGCAACGGGGAGTCGGCGCCGTGGGTAAGGACGGATTGAGATCCTCATGGGGGTTCCTGTTTGTTGGTGGGGTGGTCCGCCGTTCGCGGACTGCATTCGGCGATCGGCGCCAGGCGCGCCGATGTTTCTTTTCCGCGTCAAAATCGGGTCGCTATATATACTTGGATATACCGACATCCACAATCGCGCACGCCGCCTCGTGACGAGCGGTCGCAATCACGGTCCGAATCGATGCCCCGCGGTCGTGACTGGATGCCGGACCGGGCATTGGCCCACAGCCGCGGCTTGTGATTTCCTAGGCGCGGAAGTAACGAACCATGCGCATCCTGCTAGTCGAAGACGAGACCAAGCTGTCCGAGCTGATCGCGCGGGCGCTGAAGGCGGAGCGTTACGCAGTGGACACGGCCCTCGATGGCAACGCCGGCTGGGAGCTGGCCGAGTCCTACCAGTACGATCTGATCATTCTGGATCTCATGCTTCCGGGTGTGAGTGGCACGGAGATCCTGCGGCGCATCCGGCGCAAGAACCAGCATGTGCCGATTCTCATCCTCACCGCGCGCGATGCGATGGAGGAGAAGGTACGCAACTTCGAAGCCGGGGCCGACGACTATCTCACCAAGCCGTTTGCCTTCGCCGAGCTGCTGATGCGAGCCAAGGCGCTTTTGCGGCGCGGCAGCGGCTCCCGCACGAGCGTGCTGCGCGTCGGCGACCTCGAGGTGGACCGGCTTTCGCAGAGTGTGCGGCGCGGTGGCAGGCGTATCGAGCTCACGCCGAAGGAATATGCGCTGCTCGAGTATCTCGCCGCGAATCCTGGACGTGTGTTCTCGCGCACGATGATCATCGAGCACGTCTGGGACCAGAGCTTTGAGGGTCTGACCAACATCGTCGATGTGTACGTGCGGCACCTGCGCACCAAGGTGGACGACCCGTTCCCGACCAAGCTTATCCGCACGGTGCGCGGAGTCGGCTACGGGCTGGCCGAGGGCGATTCGTGAGGCGGTGAGCAACCCGTCGATTGGCAATTGCATCCAGCGCCCGGTTACCCTTCACGCCCCATGCAGAGCCCGGTAACAGAGCTGGCGCGCCTGCCGCTGTCTGTGCTCACGAGACTGCGGCTCGTCCTGTTCGGTCATGAGGACCTGGCCAGCGTCGTCTTCTGGGCAGCCCTGGTAGGTTTCTGCGGCGCCCTGGCAAGTGTGCTGTTCCGCGAAGGCATCCACCTGCTGGAGTTCACGTTCACCGGTCAGACGATGGGCCTGGTCCATGCCGCGTCCGACCTGATCTGGTGGCATCGCGCGATCGTACCGCTCTTTGGCGGACTCCTGGCCGGCCTCGTCCTGCATCTCTCGGGCCGCGCGTTCACCTCGGCGCGTGCCGTCGACTACATGGAGGCGGTGCTGGTGGGGGACGGCAGGATCAGCATGCGCGCGACACTCTCGAGCAGCCTGTCCTCGCTGCTGACCATCTCTTCGGGCGGCTCGATCGGCCGCGAAGGGCCGATGGTGCAGCTGGCTGCGATGCTCGGATCCAAGCTCGGTCTGCTGGCGCGCGCGCCCATTCCACGCCTGCGCCTGATGGTCGCCTGCGGCGGGGCCGCGGGCATCGCGGCGGCCTACAACGCGCCGATCTCCGGTGCGCTGTTCGTGTCCGAGATCGTGCTGGGCTCGATGGCAATGGAGAGCTTCGGCCCGCTGGTCGTCGCTTCCGTGACATCGAGCGCGACCATCCACAAATTTCTCGGCTACGGGCCCGTCTTTGACGTGCCGCACGTGGTCTTCGTCTCCAACTGGGAGCTGGTTTTCTTCGTGATCCTCGGGGTCGTGCTCGGGCATCTGGCGCCGCCGTTCCTCGCGCTGCTCGATTTTGCGAAGTCCCGCTTCGTGCGCTTGAGCCTGCCCCGGTACTGGCAGCTCGGGCTTGGGGGGCTGATGGTCGGCACGATCTCGATCTGGGTGCCGCAGGTCTGGGGCAATGGCTACAGCGTGGTGGGCAACATTCTGCATGCGGATCTGTTTGGTGTATGGCTCCTCGTGGTACTGGTGGCCAAGGTTCTGGCGACCTCGGCGACCGTCGGCTCCGGCGCGGTGGGCGGCGTGTTCACACCGACGCTGTTCATCGGCTGCGCGGTCGGCGCACTGTTCGGCGGGGTGGTACACAGCCTGTTGCCCACAATCACCTCTGTGCCGGCTGCGTACGCTCTCATAGGCATGGGAGGCTTCCTTTCGGCCACGACGCACGCGCCGCTGACCTCGATTCTCATGCTGTTCGAGATGACCGCGGATTATCAGATTGTGCTGCCCCTTATGCTGGCGTGCGTATCGGCGCACTACGCCGCGAAAGTCTACCGTCGCGGTGAGTCCGTCTATCACGCATCCCTGAACCGCGCTATGACAACCGCTGGTGGCGACGATTGGCGCGTCAGGACGGTGGAGTCGCTGGTCGAGCCGGCCACCGCCGTGGTGTCGCCGACCATGACGCTGCACGAGATGCTGCAGCAGTTGCCAAGCAGGCCGCTCGAGCGAGTCTACGTGATCGACGCTGGCGAAATCGTCGCGTGGCTCAATCCGCGGGACGTGCTCGACAGGATCGGGAAGGGCGAGCTTGCGCCCGACACCGCCATTTCGGCCGTTGCCAGTCCCGTGACCTTCACATTGACTCCCGACATGTCCTTGTGCGTGGCGCTCGACGGATTCCTGCGCGAGCAGGCGACCGTGCTGCCGGTCACTCCCGGCCAGTGGCGCAACACTCTGCTCGGGCAGGTGTCACGTCACGATGTCCTGCTGGCGATTCAGGATCGGCTTACTTACCCCCGGTAGGACGGGGTTTGGGATGTCTGCATGGGGTTGCCCCCAGTTCGCGTGTGGGATATCCGGGTGTGGCGTCGCCCCCTGGAAGAGGACTCCGACGCAAGGGGGCTTCCCCCACACCCTACACGCTTAGAGAGTCAGTGCGAACTGAGAAGTCAGCACGCGTTCGTCCGGCCGGTCGCCCAGTAGCGCTCCGCCTTCGAATCTCGTGACCTCGAAGTCGAGCTGCACCTTGAAGAAACGTGTCAGGTACCAGTTGAGCCCGATGCCCGCCGCGCGAGCCGAGCGTACTGCAGTGGCTGGATTTGCGAAGGAAGCGGATCCTGCCGAGAACGTATCGCCGTCGTAGCGCAGCCCGTGATACCGGGCAACGATCTCCCACGCCCCGAGCCCTCCCTTGCCCACCTCGTGCATGGGTGCGCCAGCGTCATAAGCCTCTTTCTCTCCGGTCACGAAGACCCCGCCCTGGATCTGCCAGGCGGAATGCTCGAGGGTGGCGGCCCGCGAGCTCGCACTGCTCACCTGTCGGAACACCTGCCGGGCTTCCTCGACGTATTCTCCCATCACGTACACACGGCCGTAATACCAGTAGGACTGCGGCACCAGGCGCCGCTCGATGCCGCGGGCGATCGTCGCATTGTTGAGGATGGCGGATGTATTGCCTCGATAGGAAAACATCGGCTGCTGTCCGGTGGTCTTGTAGCTGGCCAGCAGGCTCGTGGTAGCCGAGGTGGTGGCGACTCCCGAGTCGTTCACGTACGTGCCGGCCAGGCCGAGACCCCAGCCCTGCAGCACACGCCAGCTCGTTCGCTTGAATGGCAAAGCGAACACGCGCGCGTTCCAGGTGAGCTTGCCCGAAGAGTTGGCATCGGGAATGCTGTTGCCGTCCGTGCTGCCGCCATCCGGGGCGCCATCGAAAGCGCCGATCTGGTAGTTGACCAGTCCCCCGAGACTGCCACCGATCTCACCTCCGAGATCGCGGTACGGCTCGAGGTCCGCGGTCAGGGAGGCTTCGATGAACCGGGCAAACTGCTCCAGCTGCAGCCGCTCGAGCCCGACCGGCGCCTTGAATTTGCCCGCCGTGAAGACCAGCCATGGGGCGGCCCGCACATCGAGCCATGCGTCCTGGATGATCGACTTGCCCTGGCCGAAGTCCGGCATGAAGCGGAAGTCGAACATCCCGTTGAGCTGGCCCTCCAGGATGAGCCGCGCCTTGCGCACGAGCCAGGTGTCGGCCGTCGGTGCATCGAAGGAGTCGTTGAAATAGCGGTAGTCCACCGAGACATTTCCGCCCAGGTGCACCACGTTGAGCCCATCTGCGCTCTGCAGTCGGATTCCGTCCTCGCCGACGCTCCCGAGCAGAGCATTCGGGCTGGCGGCGGGGGAGATGGCCGGCGCGCCGTTCGCTCCGGCGGCTGCCCGCTGTGCGGCCTCATCGGCCTCGAGTCGCCTCTCGAGCTCGCGCAGGCGCTCCTCCTGTTGCCGAATCTCCAGCCGTAGCGCCTTGGCATCCGCGCTCGCTGCATCGGCGTCCTGCTGTGACGCCGGAGCAGGGCCGGACGGGTTGTCCGGTGGTTCAGAGCCGTGAGCGAGCGCGGCCAGCAGCGTCAAAGACATCACCGCCAGCACCCGCAGGCGCCCCTGCGGTGCAGGATGCAATGCCATGAGTCTCCCCCGGTGGCGGCGTGCCCGCCATCCGCATGGTGAGACTAGACAGCGATCGGTATGAAGTCAGTCGAGAGGCAGTGACAGAACGGTTACGGCACGCAGGCGCAAGCCGCGCGCCCCCGGATCACTCGGCGCCGCGAAGCAACTCGTTGATCGAGGTTTTGGCGCGCGTCTGCGCATCGACGCGCTTGACGATGATCGCGCAGGACAGACTGTAGCGGCCGTCGGCGGAGGGTAACGAGCCAGCAACCACCACGGATCCCGCAGGCACGCGGCCCTGGAGGATCGCACCGCTCGAGCGATCGTAGATACGCGTGCTCTGGCCAATGAACACGCCCATCGAGATGACCGAGCCGGCCTCGACGATCACGCCTTCGACGATCTCCGAGCGCGCCCCGATGAAACAGTCATCCTCGATGATGGTGGGACCGGCCTGCAGGGGCTCGAGCACGCCGCCGATACCTACTCCGCCGGACAGGTGAACATTGCGTCCGATCTGTGCGCACGACCCAACCGTCGCCCACGTGTCGACCATGGTTCCTTGTCCGACATAGGCGCCGATGTTGACGTAACTCGGCATCAACACGACATTCGGCCCAATGTAGGCGCCTTTGCGAACCACCGCATGCGGTACCACGCGCGCGCCCCCCGCTTTGAAGTCCGACTCCGAGGTTTGGGCATACTTGAGCGGCACCTTGTCGTAAAAGCGCGTATAGCCCGCGGGCATGATCACGTTGTCGCTCGTCCGGAAATAGAGCAGCACCGCCTTCTTGAGCCACTGGTTGACGACCCATCGGCCGTCACGCTGCTCCGCGACCCGAGCCCGACCGCTATCCAGCAGCTCGATGGCTTCATCGAGCGCCGCCGACAGGGCCGCCGGCGCGGCACCCGGTGCCAGCTGAGCGCGCCGCTCGAAAGCCTCCTCGATCGTGGTTTGCAGGGTGTCGGCGTTCATGTCGTCAGCGGCGAGCGAGGATGAACTCGCGAATTCGCTCGGCGGCCTCCACGCACTGCGCCACAGACGGCACGAGTGAAATCCGAACGTGGCCGGCACCCGGGTTCGCATGCTCGTCGTGAGCGCGGGCCAGGTAACTACCCGGCAGCACCGTAATATTCGTGCGCGCGAAGAGATCGCGCGTGAATTGCTCATCGTCCTGGCCGATGTCGGGCCACAGATAGAAGGCGCCCGCCGGCCGCTGCACCTGCATGACCGGCGCGAGAATGGGCAACACCCGATCGAACTTCTCCTGGTAGAGGTGTCGGTTGGCCGCCGCATGATGATCCTCATCCCACGCGGCGATGCTGGCGAGCTGAGCAGGCACCGGCATCGCGCTGCCGTGATAGGTCCGGTACAGCAGAAATCGCGCCATGACATCCGGATCGCCGGCCACGAATCCCGAGCGCAGGCCCGGTACGCTCGATCGCTTGGAGAGACTGTGGAAGACGATACAGCGCTCGAAGCGGCCGTGGCCGGCCGCCAGCGCCGCCTGCAGCAGACCCGGCGGCGGCGCGCCCTCATCGAGATAGATCTCCGTGTAGCACTCGTCGGCCGCCAGGAGAAAGTCGAAACGGTCCGCGAGCCGCAGCGCTTGCACCAGCAGCTCGCCGCTGAGCACTGCGCCCGTCGGGTTACCCGGACTGCACAGAAAAAGCACCTGGCAGCGCCGCCAGATCGAGTCCGGCACGGCCTCGAGGTCGGGCACCTGTTCCGGGCCCGCACGGCTGTCCAGGAAGTAGGGCTCCGCGCCGGCCAGCAGGGCCGCACCTTCATAGATCTGATAGAACGGATTCGGGAAGGCCACGACCGGATCCCGGCTCTCGTCCACCACCGCCTGCACGAACGAGAACAGGGCCTCGCGCGTACCGTTCACGGGCAGCACCATGGTCTGTGGATCCACTGCGCCAGGCGGAAGGCTGAAGCGTCGCTCCAGCCAGCGCGCGGCGGAGAGGCGCAGCTCGGGCAGACCGACGGTCGCCGGGTAACTGTCGAGCAGATGCATGCTCTCGCGCAGACGGTCCAGGACGAAGCCTGGCGGCGCATGGCGTGGCTCGCCGATGGACATGGCGATCGGCGCGAGCGTGGATGGGGGTGTGACACCTGCCTTCAGGCGCGCCAGCCGCTCGAAAGGATACGCGTGCAGCCGATCCAGCCTCGGGTTCAGCGGCGAGCTCATGCGGCCTGGCGGCGATCGAGCGCCCGCATGAGCCGCTCGCGCAGATTCTGCGCCGCAGCCGCGCCAAGCGGACGCTGCTCGGAGTCGGTGATGAAGAAGACATCTTCGGCGCGCTCGCCGACGGTCATGATCTTGGCATCGTGAAGCTGCAGACCCTCTTCCATCAGGACCTTGCCGATGTCGCTCAACAGTCCCGGCCGGTCTCCGGCGGTCAGCTCGAGCACGGAGCGTCGGTTGCGCTCATCTACGCTGAGCGCCACATGCGTCGGTGTGTTGAACATGCGCGCCTGGCGTGGCGCGCGTCGAGACACCGCGAAAGGAACATCCTCCGGTCGCTGCAGCGAGCGCCAGAGCGCGTGCTCGATCTCGTTGTGGCGATCGCTGTCGGTGATCGGCGCGCCGTCGTCCTCCAGCACGTGATAAAGGCCGAGACTGAAGCCGTCGCCCGTGGGGGTGATGCGGGCATCCACGATGTTGAGTCCGAGCTGGTCGAGCACGGCCGTCGAATGGCCGAAGCCGTGCCGCTCGGGCCGCGCGAACACCAGGACCGAGGTGGTGCCGCGCACTCCCCGCAGGTCGAGTGCGACTAGCGGCTCGTCCGAGCCGCTCTCGCGCTCGGCGAGCAGCCTGGTGTGCCAGGCCACCTCATCCGGAGTGTGGCGCAGGAAGTAGGCGGCGGAGAAGCGTGCCCACGCGCCATCGACATCGATACCGACCACGCCTTGCTCGATCAGCAGCCGCCGGGCTGCCTCCTGGGTTTCCCGTACCAGCTGCTCCTGGTCGATCGGGCTCTCGAGTCCGCGGCGCAGCGCGCGCTTGACCCGGTCGAAGAAGTCGCTGAACAGCGATGCTTTCCACGAGTTCCACAGCTTCGGGTTGGTACCGCGCACGTCGGCGCAGGTCAGCACGTACAAGTAATCGAGACGGGCCTCATCGCCCACCTTGCGCGCGAAGGCATTGATTACCTGCGGGTCGGAGATGTCCTGCTTCTGCGCGGTGATCGACAATTCCAGGTGATTGCGCACCAGCCAGGCCACGAGGCGTGCGTCGTACGGTGAGAGGCCCTGCTCGAGGCAGAATGCCTCGGCGTCGACGGCGCCGAGCTCGGAGTGATCCCCGCCACGGCCCTTGGCGATGTCGTGGAACAACGCCGCCAGGTAGGCGATCTCCGTCCTCGGCAGCTGCTGCATGATGCGCGAGGCCTCGGGCAGCTCGTGGTCATAGCGGGGGATTGCAAACCGACGCAGGTTGCTCACGACGAAGAGCGTATGGGCGTCGACCGTGTAGGCATGGAACAGGTCGTACTGCATACGCCCCACGATGCGCCCGAATGCGGGGATGTACCTGCCCAGCACGCCATACGTGTTCATGCGGCGCAGCTCGTGCGTCACCCCCACCGGCGAGCGCACGATCTCGAGGAACAGCCGGTGATTGCGCGGGTTCTGCCGGAACTCTTCGTCGATGAGCCACAACCCGCGGGCTACCGCGCGCATCGTCTCGGCGCGCACGCCGTTGATATCCGGATTTTGCTGCAGCAGAACGAACAGCTCGAGAAGGGCAGATGGATTGCGCACGAACACGTCGGCGCTCACGGCCTCGAGCGAGCCATTGCGGACCTGGAAGCGCGCATTCAGGGGTCGTGGCGGCTCACTCTCGGTGAGGATCGCCTCCCGGAACACCTGGCGCAGCAGCTCGTTCAGCAGGCTGACGTCCATCACGGTGCGGTAGTAGCGCTGCATGAACTGCTCGACCGCCAGTGTGTAGGAGGCATCCTCGTAACCGAACGTGAGGGCCAGACGCACCTGATGATCGAAGAGAAGCCGATCCTCGCGCCTGCCTGTGAGCACGTGCAGTCCGAAGCGCACCTTCCACAGAAAAGCCTGCGCCTGCTTCAGGCGCCGCAGCTCGGCCGCGGAGAGGAAGCCCCGGGTCGCCAGGCCATCGAGAGTGTCCGATCCGAAGTGCCGCTTCGCGACCCACGCAATGGTCTGGATGTCCCTCAGGCCGCCGGGCCCGGTCTTGACGTTCGGTTCCAGGTTGTAGGCGGTGTCGTTCGCCTTCAGATGGCGCTCGGCCTGCTCCCGCACTTTGGCCTCGAAGAACTCCCGGACCGGCCAGACGTGCTCGGGAGAGAGCGCCGCGCGCATCTGCTCGAACAAGGCGGCACAGCCGGCGACCAGCCGTGCCTCCAGCAGCGTTGTCATGACGCTCACATCGGCGCCAGCCTCGTGCACGCATTCCTCGATCGTGCGCACGCTGTGGCCGACCTCGAGCCCGATGTCCCACAAGAAGGTCACGAGGCCCTCGGCGCCTTCGCGCCCGGGTCTGTCCGCGGGCGCGGGCGCGAGCAGCATGATGTCGATGTCGGAACAGGGGTGAAGCTCCCCGCGGCCATAACCGCCCACCGCCACCAGCGTCCAGGTATCGCCGTTGGCGACCTGCTGCGACTGCCAGGTGTGACGCAGGATGAGGTCGATCAGAGCAGCGCGCGCGAGGACCAGATCCTCTACCGGCTCCTCGGCGAGAAAGCGGGCCTTGAGCTCGCCGTGCGCCTGCTGCAAGAGCTCACGATAGACCGCCGGGGATCCATTGGCCTCATCGAGGAGGCTGGACAGGCGTGCAAGCAGGGGCCATGCAGTGCTGCGCGTGGGCGCCGGCAGAGTGTCTTCAGTAAGCTCCAGGTCCGGCGACGGCATGACGGCTCAGCCGGGGTAGGGGCCCGCGGCCAGCGTCGCGCTTGCCGCTCCAGGTCCTGGCCTCGACTCCTGCCTTCTCATGCCGCTCCGGCCGCTGCAACCCCGGCAGCGCCCAGGGTCAGGACCTCGTAGCCGGTGTCGGTGACCAGTACCGTATGCTCCCACTGGGCCGAGAGTGAGTGGTCCTTCGTGATCACGGTCCAGCCATCGGGGAGCAACCGGACGTGGCGCTTGCCGGCATTCACCATGGGCTCGACCGTGAATGTCATGCCCCGCTGCAGCTCCAGTCCGGTGCCGGGCTCGCCGTAGTGAAGCACCTGGGGGTCTTCGTGGTACACGCGGCCGATGCCGTGGCCGCAGTACTCGCGGACGACGGAATAGTTGCGCCCTTCGACGAAGGTCTGAATGGCGTGCCCGATATCACCCAGACGCGCGCCCGGCCTGACGGTCCGGATGCCGCGCCACATGGCCTCGAAGCACGTCTCGGCCAGCCGCTGCGCGTGCGTCGGCGGCTTGCCGACGAAATACATGCGGCTCGTATCGCCGTGAAAGCCGTCCCTGATCACCGTAACGTCGATGTTCACGATGTCTCCGGCCTTGAGACGCTTGTCGTTCGGAATTCCATGGCAGACGACGTGGTTCACCGAAGTACAGATGGTCTTGGGGAAGCCGCGATAATTGAGGTTCGCCGGAATCGAGCGCTGGACCTCGACGATATAGTCGTGACAGAGGCGGTCCAGCTCCTCGGTCGTCACGCCCGGCACGACGTGCGCGCCGATCATGTCGAGGACCTCCGCTGCCAGGCGGCCGGCTACCCGCATCTTTTCCTGTTCATCCGGAGTCTTGATCGTAACGTGCATGATCGGCGGTGTTGCGGCTCGTGGACGAGCACGTAAGACATTGTTCAGACGGGATGTTCATGGTATAAAGCGCCGCCTTTTTTGGCAACGCAACCCCACACGCGCATCACATACCCGGTGACTGGGTGTCCCCGAGGCCGCACTCCCGCAAGGGAGCTCAAGCCGAAGGGGATGGTCACCAGGGATGCGCGGAGGCCCAACCCAAGCAGGAGTTTTCCATGCCCGGCGTGTCCATGCGACAGATGCTGGAGGCGGGTGTCCATTTCGGACATCAGACCCGCTTCTGGAACCCGAAGATGGCTCCGTTCATTTTCGGTGAGCGCAACAAGATCCACATCATCAATCTCGAGAAGACGCAGCCGCTGTATGCGGACGCGGCGAACTTCGTCAAGGGCGTCATCGCCGATGGCGGCAGGGTGCTGTTCGTAGGCACCAAGCGCTCCGCCCGGGAGGCGGTGCAGAAGGAAGCCGAGCGTGCAGGTCAGCCGTATGTGAACCAGCGCTGGCTCGGCGGCATGCTCACGAACTTCAAGACCATCCGCCAGTCGATCAAACGGCTGGGGGAGATCAGCGAGCTGGCCAGCTCCGGCGCGCTGGAGAAGCGCGGCAAGAAGGAGGCCACGCAGCTGCGGCGCGAGATGGACAAGCTCGAAAGGAGCCTCGGTGGCATCAAGAACATGGAGTCGCTGCCGGACGCCATGTTCGTGGTCGACGTGGGGCACGAGAAGATTGCGATTCACGAGGCGAAGAAGCTCGGCATCCCGGTGGTCGCCATCGTGGATACGAACTGCTCCCCGGACGGGATCGATTACGTGATTCCCGGCAACGACGATGCCATGCGCGCGATTCAGCTCTATGCGGCGGGTATGGCCGATGCTGTGCTCGAGGGCAAGGAGTCCGTGCCCACAGTCGCGGTGGGCGAGGATGAGTTCGTCGAGCTGGACGAGGCCGGCAATCCGCGCAAGAAGGCGGCTCGCGGGCGCCAGAGGCCCCAAGCCACGGTACGCAAGAAGGCGCCGGCCCGGCGCAGGCTGCCCCCGGTCAAGGCCCCAGTAGAGCCCGCCGAGGAGCTTGCCACCGAGACCGAGACCGAGGACGAGGATCTGGACGCGGACGATGTCACGGACGTCGTAACGGCGGCGGGTGTTACCCCCGTCGCCCCAGGTGGCACCGAGCGGCGTCCCGCCGGCAGTGCACGGCGCGGCAAGGGTGGGCGCGGTACACCCGGCTCCCCGCGCGAGTGAGCGCAGCACAGGTTTCGCAAAAGGACGGTTAATGAACATCACAGCAGATGCGGTCAAGCAACTCCGCGAGCGCACGGGCGCGGGAATGATGGAGTGCAAGCGGGCGCTGGTGGAGACCCAGGGCGACCTGGATGCCGCCGCCGAGCTGATGCGCAAGCAGGGGCTCGCCAAGGCGGACAAGAAAGCCACCCGGGTTGCCGCCGAAGGCGTGGTCGTCATCGAGAAGTCGGCCGACAGCCGGACCGCGGCCATGGTCGAGATCAACTGCGAGACCGACTTCGTGGCGCGCGAGCAGGATTTTCGCGCCTTCGCGCAGGCGGTGGCCGCTCGGGCGCTCGCGGGCCGGCCGCCCTCACTCGAGGCTCTGCTGGCTGCGCGCCTCGGCGGTGAGGGGTCGGAGACGATCGAGGAGCGCCGGCGCTCCCTGGTCGCCAAGATCGGCGAGAACATCAGCGTTCGCCGCTTCACGGTTCTGAGCTCTCCCGACCAGCTCGGCGCGTACGTGCATGGCACTCGCATCGGAGCGCTGGTCGTGCTGACCGGAGGCGACGCCAGTCTCGCGCACGATCTTGCCATGCACGTCGCTGCGAGCAATCCGCGGCACCTGAGCACGGAGGACGTGCCGCCTGAAGTGGTCGCCAAGGAGCGCGAGATTCTGACGGAGCAGGCGCAGGGCGAGGGAAAGCCGCCGCAGATCGTGGCGAAGATGGTCGAGGGCCGGCTGAGGAAGGCGCTCAGCGAGATCACCCTCACCGGGCAGCCGTTCGTGAAGGATCCCGATGTCACCATCGAGAAGCTCCTCAAGGGCGCGCGCGCGCAGGTGACTGCGTTCGAGCGCTTCGAGGTCGGCGCCGGCATCGAGAGGAAGCAGGATGACTTCGTCGCGGAGGTCATGGCACAGGTCAAGGGCGCCAGCCCGGCTCCGGCAGCGAGTCCTGCCGTCAAGCACTGAGCGTGGCAGGCGGGCGGGACCTGCGCGCTCCAGGACGCTGGCACGGGCCCGCAGCGCAGCGGCTCTCGCGGGGCTTCCCGCGCATGCCGGCTGCAGGAAAAACCCCGCCGCGTGCGGGTTTTTTTTGGACCACACGAGGATCGGCACAATGAGCGATGCGGTGAAGGCAAAGTACTCGCGGATCCTGGTGAAGCTCTCCGGGGAAGCCCTGCTCGGTGCGGCCGACTATGGGGTCGATCCGAGCGTGCTGAAGCGCATCGCCGGAGAGCTGCAGGACATCGTCGAGATGGGCGTGCAGGTCGCGGTCGTCATCGGCGGCGGCAACATCTTCCGCGGCGCGGGCCTGGCTCGAGCGGGCATGGACCGCGTTGCGGCCGATCACATGGGTATGCTCGCCACGGTGATGAATTCGCTGGCCATGCAGGACGCGCTCGAGGCGCTCGGACTGTACGCGCGCGTCATGTCCGCCATCCGGATCAACGAGGTCTGTGAGGACTACATCCGCCGCCGCGCCATCCGCCACCTCGAGAAAGGCCGGGTCGTCATTTGCGCCGCCGGGACCGGCAACCCCTTCTTCACCACCGATACCGCTGCG
>DASTDD010000311.1:0-15441 GCA_035710545.1 Steroidobacteraceae bacterium | reverse complement strand
TTTCAGCCGGATCTGCTGGTGGTTCCGGTCGGCTCGACGGTCGTGTTTCCGAACAGCGACTCCGTCAGCCATCAGATCTACTCGTTCTCACCCGCCAAGCGTTTCCAGTTGCCGTTGTACCGGGGAAAGCCCTATCCGCCGGTGCGCTTCGATCAGGTGGGGGTGGTGACTCTGGGCTGCAACATTCATGACTCGATGCTGGCGTACGTCGTGGTCACGGACGCCCCCTACTTCGGGCGCACGGATGCGACCGGCTCCTGGTCATCCGAGGTGCCAAAGGGGACCTACAAGGTCACTGTGTGGCACCCGCGCATGCAGCAGAGCGCGGAAGTCGAGCGCGAGCTGTCCATAGGCGAGGGTGACCGCACTTCGCTGACGCTCCACCTCGACAAGCCCCTGCAACCGGCCCCGATCGAGAGCGCGCACCACTCCTGGGACGCGTATTAGCGAGTGGCAGTGATCGCCATGTCACTTGTACGTCCG
Source organism: Steroidobacteraceae bacterium (assembly GCA_035710545.1). Lineage (GTDB taxonomy): Bacteria > Pseudomonadota > Gammaproteobacteria > Steroidobacterales > Steroidobacteraceae > 13-2-20CM-66-19. Next base: position 14,958 of record DASTDD010000311.1, on the reverse strand, counting down.
GTAGCGATTAACGGGGAGCACGCCTACTGCGCCAGCCGGCGCATGCTGTGGCTCGTGCTGGTCGGTCTGAGCGCGAGCGCCGCTCAGGCTGCCGACTGGGAGCTCGATCTCGACGCACGCCTCGTGAGCTCGGATGGCCGCCAATCGTTCATCGACGGCGGTCTCGGCACACTGCGTTACGATCAGAGCCAATCCGGAGTGCGGCTGGGTCGCGCGAGGTTTGCGTTGTCCCAGTCGCTCGGCGAGGTATGGTCGCTGCGGCTCGATGCATCCTCCTGGGGCGATCGGGACAGGAACCCGATCGATCTGACCGAGGCGTACCTGCTGTTCCGCCCGTATCCCCGCGCCGGGTATCGATTCCGGTTGAAAGCCGGCGCGTTTCACTCGCCGGTCTCGCTCGAGAATCGTGCCTCCGGGTGGGAGTCTCCCTACACACTGTCCTACTCGGCCATCAATACCTGGGTGGGGGAGGAGTTGCGCACGCTCGGTGTCGAGGGTCAACTGGACTGGCTCGGCACGCGTACCGGACACCGTTTCGATGTAGGTCTGACGGGTGGGGTGTTCGGCTGGAACGACGGCGCCGGTACGGTCATCGCGAACCGAGGCTTTGCCCTCGATGATCGCCAGACCACCCTTTTCGGGCGTGTCGGGGCGACCGACTCCGGGCCGCTCGCCCCGATCGAGGTGTTCCGCGAGATCGATGGCCGGGCGGGATACTACGCAGGCCTGGAAGCGAAATATTTCGACCGGGTGGTGGTGCGGTTGATGCACTACGATAACCGTGGCGATCCCGACGCACTCGACAGTCCCTCCGCAGAATTCGCCTGGGAAACGCACTTCAACGCGGCGGGAGTGCGCGCCGAGAGCGGTAGTGGTTGGACAGCGATCGTCCAGTGGCTCGAAGGCGAGACCTACATCGAGCCGGGCGGAGAGGATCTCGAATGGCCTTTCGACGCCAGATTCGCCCTGCTGTCGAAGCAGATGGGCAGCCATCGCCTCAGCATCCGCTACGACTCATTCCGGGTGAGGAGCGGGTCGCCGGACGGAGCGGGCGCTGAGGAGGGCCACGCCTGGACCGCCGCCTACGTGTACGAGGCGAGCCCTCATTGGCGATTCACACTCGAGTGGCTGCGCGTGGACAGCAATGTAACCAACAGGGTGCTGGAGCTGGGTGAGGCGCGTTTTGCGCGCGAGACGCAGCTGCAGCTCGCTGCTCGCTATGCCCTGGGATCCCTCACGAGGTGATCGGCATGCTCGCAATCGTCGACGTACGGCAGCCATGAGGGCGGAAATGCTAGACTTCGCGCCCTCATACCAATGTGGAGTCATGTTCATGGGCAAGGGCGACAGCAGAAGCCGGCGCGGCAAGATCTACAAGGGCTCGTTCGGCAAGTCGCGGCCGAAGGATCCGGCCAAGAAGAAAAAGCGCGCCGCCGCGAAGAAGTGAGCCCCTCGCAGCCTGTCGGACCTTGCAGCCAATCAGTCTATTGTCAGCCGCTGCTTGGCTGACATGAAGTCGCGAACCATGCTCAGGGCAGAGCGTTCGTTCGGCGGCAGGGCGGCGTCGGCGGCACCGAGCGGCACGATCCGCTTGCCCCAACGCAGCAGGTGCGCGCAGTAGCTCAGTCCACCGCCAAAGCCCGGCATCAGCAGGAGTGAGCCGGGCTTCACCCGACCTTCTTCGATCGCCTCGCACAGTGCCACCGGCACCGTGGCCGCGGACATGTTTCCATAGCGCTGAATGTTGATGTAGACGCGATCCATCGGGATGTGCGTGCGCTTGGCGACCGCCTCGATGATCCGCAGGTTCGCCTGGTGGGGGACGACCAGGTCGACCTGCTCCGCTTTCAGTCCGAGCCGCGCCAAGGCCTCCTCGCTCGCGGTACCCATGCCGTGGACGGCCCGCTTGAAGATCTCCTGCCCCTCGAACTGCCAGCGCACCGCCCCGTACAGGATGCCGCGGTTGGCATACCGGCCACCCATCCCGTGCACGCGCAAGCTCTCACGGGCCACCGCATGACAACCGAGTCGCTCCGCGAGCAGCCCTTCCTCTTCGGTGCTTGCCTGAAGCACGACAGCCGCAGCACCGTCGCCGAACAACACCGCGACGTCGCGATCGGTCCAGTCCATGAACGGCGAGATCAGTTCCGCGCCGATCACCAGCGCATTGCTCACGACTCCGGTGCGGATCAGCGCGGTGGCGGTGGACAGGGCATACAGAAAGCTCGTACAGGCGGTGTTGACATCCATGGCCGCGGCCGCGCCGGCGCCGATGCGGGCCTGAACTCCCGAGGCCATGTTCGGGACCTGATCGTCGTGACTGCAGGTACCAAATACGATGAGCTGCACGTCGGCGCCGGGGAGCCCGGCAGCCGCCAGCGCCCGCGCCGCGGCCACGTAACCCAGCTCGCCGAGCGGCACATGGGAAATGCGGCGCTCGTGGATTCCGGTCCGGCTCACGATCCAGTCATCGCTGGTTGCGAGAATCGTGGCCAGATCTTCATTGGTCAGCACCGCGGGCGGCAGACACTTGCCCCAACCTGTTATGGCCGCATGCCTCACGTGGCTTTCCCTTCCGGCGGATGCGGCAGGATAGCAGGCCCGGGGTGCAATTGCCGGAGCTTGGGCTTGTGCGCAAGGCGATCCTGGAACGGGTCTTGCGACCGTGCGTTGTGTCGACCCCGGTGGCCGAGGCCGTCGGACTACCCGATCAACTCAAGAGGTAACCCTATGAAACGCAGTCTCCTGTTGTTGAGCCTGAGCGCACTGGCCGTCGTTGCCTGCTCCAAGCAGCAGTCGACCTCCCCTAGCACACCGAGCTCCGATCAGTCCGCGACCGCACCGGCCAATCCGCCGCCGAGCGACTCATCGAGCACGGCCCCGGCCCAGCCTTCGGATCAGGCCAGCCCGTCCACGACACCGCCTGCGGATCAGTCCAGCGGCTCCTCGACGCCGCAGACTCCACCGCCGGATCAGAACAACCCTCCGCCGAAATAGGCATTTCATCCAACGGCCATTTGCTTGGAACATGGTCTGCGCTTGAAGAATCTCCGGTGACCCGCACCGCAGTCGCGCGGTGCGGGCGCCGGGGCGTTCCCCATGTATGAAGTGCAGGACCCATCAGGAGTGATGACATGACGAAGTACGTGCTTCCCGACCTCCAATATGACTACGGCGCGCTCGAGCCCCATATCTCTGCGCGCATCATGCAGTTGCACCACGACAAGCACCACAAGACCTATGTCGATGGCGCGAACACTGCGCTCGAGCATCTCGAGGAGGCGCGCGGCAAGGGGGATTTCGCCGCGATCGCGGCGCTCGAGGAATCCCTCGCCTTCAATCTCTCGGGGCACGTGCTGCACAGCATCTTCTGGTGCAATCTCTCCCCCGACGGCGGCGGCAAGCCATCCGGCGAGCTGGCCTCGGCCATCGACCGTGACTTTGGCAGCTTCGATCACTTCAAGCAGCAGCTCACCAAGGCAGCGGCTACGTGCATGGGCTCGGGCTGGGGCGCACTCACCTGGGACAGCCTCTCGGGCCGGCTGCTCACCGTGCAGATCCACGACCATCAGTCACACACGATTCAGGGCGGAGTGCCGCTGCTGGTCATCGACGCGTGGGAGCACGCCTACTACCTGCAGTACCAGAACGAGAAGACGAAGTTCTTCGATGCGGTCTGGAACATCTGGAACTGGAAGGACGTTGCCGAGCGTTTCGAGCGCGCGCGCAGCTTCGAGCTGATTGCCGGACTTGCCGATGGCCACTCGGCGCAGCGCCCGGGCAAGCGGCCCCAGCCGCAAGCTCCCGCCGGCCGGGCCTGATGCACGGTTTGGCGAGGAGGGCATGCCACGCAGCGCACCTTGCTTCGCCGCCGGCTGAACCGATCACGCAGGACTGAGAGCGCCGGGGGACCGCCACCCCGGCATTCGCGTGCCCGGCGTTTCGTCGCACTACGGCGCCATGCGCAGGCCTATCCCCCCATCTCCGACTATGCGTTGATCGGCGATTGTCACTCCGCCGCGCTCGTCTCGCGTTCCGGCTCGATCGATTGGTGCTGCCTGCCCCGGTTTGACTCCGACAGCTGCTTTGGACGGCTTCTGGACTGGCACAACGGCGGCTATTTCGCGATCACGCCACCGGCGGGTGCTCGGGCGCTGCGGGAATACCTGCCGGACACGCTCGTCCTGGTCACGACCTATCGACACGGGCGCAACGAGGCGCGAGTGATCGATTTCTTCTCCATGCGCGCCGGCGGCAGGCGACGGCCACGGCGCGAGCTGGTCCGCATCATCGAAGGCGTGCGCGGGCATATGGAGTTCGACGTCATGCTCATGCCGCGGTTCGATTACGGCGACGTCAAACCCTGGCTGTATCCATCGGGTGAGCATGCTTACTTCGCGGTCGGCAGCAACGCGGGTCTGAGGATCTTCGGGGATGCAGCGCTGCAGATATTCTCCGACCACGGCTTGTGCGCGACCGTGCGCGTGCGGCCGAAACAGAAACTGCACATCGGGCTGCAATTCGTGCGGCCGGAGAAGGCGAACAGGTCCCCCGAGCGCCGCAAAGCGCGCGTCGAGCTTCGAGCGCATTTCCGCGAGACCGTGCGCTGGTGGCGCAAGTGGGCGCAGCGCATCGTCTACACCGACGGTCCGGGCGCCGGCATCCTGCGATCGGCCGTCACCCTCAAGGCCCTTACCTTCGCTCCTACCGGAGCCATCATCGCCGCTCCGACGACGTCGCTGCCGGAGCACGAGGGAGGGGAGCGCAACTGGGACTACCGCTACTGCTGGATCCGCGATTCGATTTTCACCTGCTGGGCGTTGACCAACTCGGGCGCGGCGGCCGAGGCGGTGGGTGTCCGCCATTTCATCCAGCGCACGGCCGCCGGCAACGCCGACGAGCTGCAGGTGCTGTACGCGGTGGATGGCAAGCGACGGCTTCCGGAAGTAGTCCTCTCCAACCTGGAAGGATGGCGCGGGTCGCGCCCGGCGCGCATCGGCAACGCCGCCCACGAGCAGTTCCAGGCCGACATGTACGGGCTCGTGCTGGAGCTGAGTTGGCGCTGGAGCGAACAGGGACACTGCCCCAGCGCGCCTTACTGGAGCTTCCTCGCCCAGATCGTCGACACCGCGATCAGCCGCTGGAGGCTGCCTGACCGGGGCATCTGGGAGATCCGCTCCCGGCCGCTGCATTTCGTGCACTCCAAGGTCATGTGCTGGGCCGCCGTCAATCGCGGGATTGGACTGGCCGAGAAGTACGGATTCGACGCTCCGCTGGTGCGCTGGCGCGAGGTGCGGGACCAGATGCGCAGGCAGATCGAGCGGCGGGGCATGGACCACCGTCGAGGAATCTTCGTGCGCAGCTACGGCCACCGGGATGTCGATGCCGCGCTGTTGCTCCTGCCCATGACCGACTTCGTCGCGTACGACGACGAGCGCATGGTGCGCACGGTCGATGTCATCCAACAGGAGCTCACACGAGAGGGGCTGCTGTTGCGGTACCAGAACGCGGACGGGCTGCGCGGTCACGAAGGCGCGTTTCTCGCCTGTACGTTCTGGCTCATTGAGTGCCTGGCGCGGCAGGACCGCAGGGCGGAGGCGCGGCGTGTATTCCGCCGGGCTTGCGCCTGCGCCAATGACGTCGGGTTATTCGCGGAGCAATACTCGCGCACCGGACGCCACATGTTGGGAAATTTTCCGCAGGGCCTGACCCATCTGGCACACATCAATGCCGCGCTTGCGCTCGGCGATGTGGCCCTGCCGCAACCGCCTCCCGGATAAGGGCTCTATAACCCCTTGGTGCCGTTGGAGTCCCCGACTCGCCGTGGCGCTCGGCCCAGCGAGGGGGCGCGGCGCTCGGGGGCGGGCATGAACCTTGCGCGAGCGTGGTCATGACAGTTCACCGCGCACGTGGCCCACTCGAGCCCGGGGCGCGCAGCGTCATCGAGCGCCTGCGCCATGGATCACGCGCCGGGCACGATTTGCTGCGCATCGCCTCCTACAACATTCACGGTTGCGTCGGCGCCGATTCCCGCTACGACGTGGAAAGGGTGGCTCAGGTCATCTGCGAGCTGGGCTGCGACACGATCGGGCTGCAGGAAGTGGATTGCCGTCCCGGGATGATGACCGATTCGATGCAACTGGAGTTTCTGGCGAGCTCCACCGGCATGACTGCCGTGGGCAGCGTGATGCGCGTCGGCAGCGGGCAGCACTATGGTAATGCGCTGCTCACCCTGCGGGAGGTTCTGGCGGTGCGCCAGTACGATGTTACCTTCAAAGGGTGCGAGCCGCGCACGCTGCTGGATGTGGCTCTGCGTGCTTGCGGCAGCGTCGTGCGTGTGATCGTGACTCACCTGGGGTCACGTGCCGCCGAGCGGCGCTTTCAGGTCAGGAAGATTCTCACGTTGCTGCGTACGCTGCCGGCCGGACAGCCCGCGGTCATTCTCGGCGACATGCATGAATGGCTGCCGGTTGGCAGGCCATTGCGCTGGCTGCATCGCATGCTGGGGCGGCCGCCTGCACAGAGGTCGTTTCCAGTGTGGGCCCCGGTGCTCGCGCTGGACCGTCTCTGGACGCGCGCGCCGGCGCGCGTTCTGGCCCTCGAGGCCCACCGGACCGCCCGCTCCCGTCAGGCTTCGGATCACTATCCCGTGAAGGCGGTCATCGTGCCCGACAGCCTCGGGCGGCGCTCGCAGCTGCGGTGCCTGGATGCTCTGTGAGCCGGACACTGGCTCCCATTGCGGATACGAGGCGACACCAACGCGTTACGGATTTGCTGCGGGCACTCTGGCTGGTCCTGCGCGATTCGGCCGACGGTTGGCTCGGGCATCAAGCATCGCGCACCGGGGCGGCGCTGGCCTTTTACACGGTGTTCTCGCTCGCTCCGGTTCTCACACTCTCGATCGCCATCGCGGGCTTTTTCTTCGGTGAAGCCGCCGCGCGCGGTGAGATTGTGGGTCAGATCGCGGGCCTCATTGGACGCGACGGAGCGAGCGCGATCCAGACGGCGCTGCAGCACGCCAGCCGGCCGGGTGCCGGTTTCGTGGCCACGGCTGTAAGTATCGTGACGCTGATCATCGGTGCTACGACCGCGCTCGCCGAGCTCAAAGCCGGGCTCGATCAGACCTGGAACGTGCCGCTCGAGCGCCGCCAGGGTCTCTGGTACATGATCCGGACCCGGCTGCTGTCGGTCGGACTGATCCTTGCGCTCGGGTTTCTGATGCTCGTGTCGCTCGTGATCAGCGCGGCGCTGACCGGACTGGCGCGGGTCTGGCAGGGCGAGCAGCTGCTGAACGTGCTGCTCGGGTGGATCAATTTCGCACTGGCCTTCGCGCTGGTGGCCGCGCTGTTCGCGACGATCTACAAGGTGCTCCCGAGTGTCCGTATCGCCTGGCGCGATGTCACCATCGGCTCGCTGGTCACGGCATTACTCTTCAGCGCGGGCAAGTATGCGATCGGCGCCTACGTGGGCAAGAGCGGGCTCGCTTCAGCCTACGGGGCGGCGGGCTCGGTCATCCTCGTGCTGCTGTGGGTGTATTACTCGACCCAGATCCTGCTCTTCGGAGCGGAGTTCACCCGGGCGTACGCACACCGCTTCGGCTCCTTCGCTCACAGGATGTAGCGGCTGAGATCCTCGTCCTTCACGAGATTGCCGAGGTGATCGTCGACGTACTCGGCATCGACGGCCACGGTCCTGCCGTTCTGCTCCGTTGCCTCGTACGAGACGCTCTCCAGCAGTCTCTCCATCACGGTGTGCAGGCGCCGCGCACCGATGTTCTCCGTGCGCTCGTTCACCTGGAAAGCGATCTCGGCGATTCGCCGGACCCCCTCCGCTGAGAATTCCACCTGCACGCCCTCGGTGCTCATGAGAGCCCGGTATTGCGTGGTCAGGGAGGCATCCGGCTCGGTCAGGATGCGCACGAAGTCGCCCACCTTGAGCGACTCGAGCTCGACCCGAATCGGCAGCCGGCCCTGCAGCTCCGGGATGAGGTCGGAGGGCTTGGACAGGCTGAAGGCCCCCGATGCAATGAACAGGACGTGGTCGGTCTTGACCGGGCCGTACTTGGTCGTGACCGTGGAACCCTCGACCAGAGGCAGCAGATCCCGCTGGACTCCCTCGCGCGAGACATCCGCTCCCACCGACTCCTGCCGGCGCGTGACCTTGTCGATTTCGTCGATGAACACGATCCCGTTCTGCTCCGCGTTGGCGAGCGCCTGGATCTTGAGCTCGTCCTCGTTGATCAGCTTCGACGCTTCCTCGTCAGTGAGCAGCTTCAGGGCTTCGCGCACCTTCACCTTGCGCGACCGCGTGCGATTGCCGCCGAGGTTCTGGAACATCGACTGCAGCTGCTGCTGCATTTCCTCCATCCCGGGGGGCGCCATGATCTCCACACCCATCGGCAGGGCACGCAGCTCGATCTCGATCTCGCGCTCATCCAGCTCGTGCTCGCGCAGCATCTTGCGGAATTTTTGCCGGGTCTCCACATCGCGTGGCTGGCTGGGCTCATCGGTGGAGAAACCCATCATGCGCGGCTTGGGCAACAGCGTATCGAGCACGCGGTCCTCGGCTGCATCCGCGGCACGCTGCCGGACCTTCTCGACTTCCTGCTCGCGCGTCATCTTGACGGCAACGTCCACCAGCTCCTTCACGATCGAGTCCACATCGCGTCCCACGTAGCCGACCTCGGTGAACTTCGTGGCTTCGACCTTCACGAACGGTGCATTGGCCAGCTTGGCCAGACGGCGCGCAATCTCGGTCTTGCCGACGCCGGTGGGGCCGATCATCAGGATGTTCTTCGGCGTGATTTCCTGCCGCAGGGGCTCACCGACCTGCATGCGCCGCCAGCGGTTGCGCAAGGCGATGGCCACGGCTCGCTTCGCCGCGTCCTGGCCGATGATGTGCTTGTCCAGCTCCTGGACGATCTCGCGCGGTGTAAGGGATGACATCAGGGGCCCGCCTGCTTGAGCTCGTCGACGACGAGATTGCGATTCGTGTAGATGCAGATGTCCGCGGCGATGCCCAGCGATCGTTCCACGATGCTGCGCGCATCGAGCTCGGAGCCCTCCATCAGGGCTCGCGCGGCCGCCAGCGCATACTGGCCGCCCGAGCCAATGGCCGCCACGTCATACTCCGGCTCGATCACGTCGCCGTTGCCGGAAATCACGAGGATCTTTCCCAGATCGGCCACGACGAGCAATGCCTCGAGCCGGCGCAGGAAGCGATCGGAGCGCCAGTCCTTGGCCAGCTCGATGGCCGCGCGGGTGAGGTTGCCGTATTTCTCGAGCTTGCCCTCGAAGCGCTCGAACAGCGTGAAGGCATCGGCCGTCCCTCCGGCGAATCCAGCGAGCACGCTGTCGTTGTAAAGGCGACGCACCTTGCGGGCATTGCCCTTCATCACAGTGTTGCCAAGGGTGACCTGGCCGTCGCCGCCCATGGCAACGGCGTTGCCGCGACGGACAGCGAGAATGGTCGTACCGTGGGGATCGAAGTCTGGGCGGCTGCTCATGGCGCCCCGCAGTAGCCTGGCATCGGGCTCTCAACCTCTTGGGGTGGCTTTGCCCTTTCGCCGCGCACGCGGGTGGGCAGCGTCGTAAATGCGGGCGAGGTGCTGGAAGTCAAGGTGGGTGTAGATCTGGGTCGTGGCAATGTCCGCATGCCCCAGAAGCTCCTGCACTCCTCGCAGGTCGCCGCCGGACTCGAGCAGATGCGTGGCAAAGGAGTGACGGAACAGGTGCGGATAGACCCGGGTGCTCAAGCCCTGGCGTCGGGCCCGGTAGGCAACCCGCACCTGGATGGCTCTGCGCCCCAGACGCGCTCCTGAGCGCCCTACGAAGAGGGCCGTCTCCTCGGGCCGTGCGATGGAGGCGCGCTCCTGCAGCCACTGCTTGAGCGCCGCGGCGGCATGTGAACCCACCGGCACGATGCGAGTCTTCCCGCCCTTACCCAGGACCGTGACAGTACGGTCGGCGAGATCGAGGCCGCCGACGTCCAGGCCGACGAGCTCGGCCAGGCGCAAGCCCGAGGAGTACAGGAGCTCCATGATCGCCCGGTCGCGCGTGACGAAGCGATCCTCGGCAGGCACCTCCAGCAGCCGCGCCATCTGATCCACGTCCAGCGTTTCCGGCAGGCGGCGCTGTGCCTTCGGAGCGCGAACCTCGAGCACCGGGTTGAGCCGGACGGGCTTACCGGACGATCGGGGCGCACTCCCAGCCTGCCGCCGGGACACCGTGCCCTCCCGCAAGAGGAATGCGTAGAAGCCCCGTACGGCGCACAGACGTCTTTGAATGCTTCGTGGAGCGAGTCCCAGGGCGTTCGACTGGGCCGCGAATGTCCGGATGTGCTGGCTGTCCAGCGCCGCCCAGTCCTGCAGACCCCGTGCGTCGCAGAAGCGCACCAGCGCGGCGAGGTCCCGCGCGTAGTTGGAGTCGGTGTGAGGCGAGAGCCTGCGCTCGGTGAGCAGGTGCCGCCGGTACCGCGCCACCCACTCCAGGGCGGCGGGCGTCACCGGCAGCGCGCGCCGCGACGGGGGCGGATCATCTCCCCGCCAGCGCGTCCGCTATCAGATCCGCCATGCGCGCCAGAAACTCGGTGCTCATGCCGGGATGAAAGCGATCCCGATCGGTGCTGCCCAGGGCGAGCAGACCCACGCTACCCTTGTCACCAAGGGGTACGAGCGCGACTGAGCCGATGTCGTTCGCATCGGCGCCGAAGAGAAATTCGCGCTGCGAATCGCGAGCCTGCCCGCATCGCGGCTTGCCGTTCGCAAACAGCGTCTCGAAGGATTTCAGGTTCGCATCGTCGGCGCGCACGATGCGCACGAATCTCTGTGGCTCCAGATCCGGGTGTGCGCCGATCAGCACGAGCACCGAGTGGATCGCGTCGAAGTCCACCCGCAGGCTCGACTCCATCGTCTCGATGACGGCCTGAGGCGAGTGCACCCGCAGCAGCCGCCGCGTGAACTGGTGCAGCTTGTCCGCCAGAGCATCGTTGGCGCGCGCCACGCGGACGAACTCGGCAAGTTTGGTCTCGACCGCCGCATGCTTCTCACGCAGCACCTCGATCTGGCGCTCCACGAGCGAGATGGTCGAGCCGCCCCGCGCATGCGGCAGCCGCAGACGCGCCAGCACGGCATGATGCCGTTCGAAGAAATCAGGATTGTGCTGCAGATACGTCGCGATGGATTCCTCTTCCGTCTCCACCGCGATCACACCCCGGGCTTCTCGTGTTGTCATGTGTTTCAGACCTCGACGCGACCTTCGAAGGATACCTCGGCGGGGCCCGTCAGCCATATGCGATTCCCCGCACCTGCCCAGTTTACGCGCAACTCGCCCCCGCGCATGCTCACATTCACTTCCGGATCGAGTTGCCCCCAACGACGCCCGACCGCAACAGCCGCACAGGCTCCCGTGCCGCACGCCAGCGTTTCTCCCGCTCCGCGCTCGTGTACCCGTAGCCGGATGTGCGAGCGGTCCACGAACTCCGCGAACCCTGCGTTCACACGGTTCGGGAAACGCTCATGGTTTTCGATCGCCGGCCCGAGCCTCGCCACATCCGCCGCGTCGGCTGAGGCCACGGTCAGTACCGCGTGCGGGTTACCGAGCGATACGGCGCCGATCTCGAGCTTTTGACCACTCGCATCCAGTCTGTACAGATCGGCTTCTGCGGAGGCCTCGAAAGGCAGGCTCCGTGGAGTGAAGTCGGGGACGCCCATGTCGACGGACACCAGGCCGTTGCTGTCGACACGGGCATGGATGAGCCCCGCGGGGCTGTCCATCGTGACTGAGCCCGCCCGGGTATTGCCGCGCCGATGCAGCAGGGCAGCGATGCAGCGAGCGCCGTTGCCGCACTGTTCGACCTCGGCGCCGTCTGAATTGAAAACGCGGTAGTACACCGCAGTGTCCGCTCGCCGTGGCTCCTCCAGGAGCAGTGCCTGATCGAAGCCGATGCCGGTGTGCCGGTCGGCCAGCTTGCGCAGTCGTTCCGCGGGAAGCCGCGCGCCGCGGGGCGAATCGAAAAGGATGAAGTCGTTTCCCGAGCCGTGCATCTTCGTGAAGTCGATGCGCATGCGAGGAGAATAACCGAAGCGCCCGTGCCGTGCTCGATGCGCCAGGCCTCAGACCAGGGCGGCTCGGTCCCGGTAGATGCAACGATTCATGACGGTGAAGATGCCGGCTTGCCGCGACTTCTCGGCGGCGGCCTCGTCGATCACGCCATCCTGCAGCCACAGCGCCGGAAAGCGCAAACGGATGCAGTCGGCAACGATTGCCGCAACATGCTCCGGTCTGCGAAAGACGTCCACGATGTCGATGTGCTCGCCCGCGCGGAGGGCTGCCCGGACATGATCGAGGTCGGGAACCGCGGCCTCACCCAGAATCGTGCCCCCTGCCGGATTGACCGGGATGATCCGGTACCCGAATGCCTGCAGCTCGAGGGCCACGTGGTGGCTGGGTCGGGAAGGGTCGGCGGACAGACCCACCACGGCGATGGTCCGGGCGTTGCGCAACAGGCGGCCGATGCTTTGGGCGGAAGGATTCGTGAACATGGTGGGCGGCTTGCGCACCCTGCTAGGCTTCACGTCGCTGGACGGAATGCCGACTATCCACAGTCTAACCTCTGAGCACAGGAGCCGGCTTGAGCACATCCGAGCGCACGGTCCGCATCGAGCCGCATGCACGCACGATCCGGACCCGCCCGGGGCAGGCAGTGCTCGAAGCCGCGCTCGATGCAGGCCTGAACCTGCCTCATAGCTGCAAGTCCGGCCACTGCAGCTCATGCCGCGCATTGCTGCGCGCGGGTGAGATCACTTATCCGCAAGGTCCGCCCCCCGGACTCACCCCCGCCGAGCAGCAGGCTGGCCAGATCCTGCTCTGTCAGGCGCGCGCGGTGACCGACCTCGTGGTCGAGGCCCGCTTCATTGCCAGTGTCGGCGAAGTCGACATCAAGACCCTGCCCTGTCGGATCGCTCGCCTCACGCTGCTGGCGCCCGATGTCATGCAGGTGCTTTTGCGCCTGCCGGCGGTCGAGACACTGCGCTTCCAGCCCGGTCAGTACCTCGATGTGCTGCTCGAAGGTGGCCGGCGGCGCAGCTTCTCCATCGCGAGCCCGCCTCACGACAGCGGCCTGCTGGAGCTGCACGTGCGCCGCGTCGCCGGCGGCGGCTTTACGGAGCGGCTGTTCGGCGAGACGGCGACCGGTGCGCTGCTGCGGATCGAGGGCCCGATCGGACAGTTCGTCTACCGGCCGGGCAACTCGCCGTTAGTGATGATTGCCGGGGGAACCGGCTTCGCGCCCCTCAAGTCGATGCTGCGCCACATCCTGGACAACGGCATCGACCGCCCTGTTCACTTTTACTGGGGCGCGCGGCGTTCGCAGGACCTCTACGAGGAGCGACAGGTGCTCGAGTGGGCGCGCCGCTACCCCGCTCTGCAGTTCACAGCCGTCCTGTCGGAAGCGTCCGGTACGGACGCTCCCCATCATCGGCTCGGCTGGGTGCATCAGCGCGTGCTCGAGGACTATCCGGACCTGCAGCCCTTCGAGATCTACGCAGCGGGACCCCCGGCGATGGTTGAAGCAATCCGTTCGAGCTTTCCCCAGCACGGCGCACGAGCCGCACATCTCTATTTCGACTCCTTCGATTACGCGCCGCGTTAGCGCAACCGCACGCCTCAAACGCGGGATGTTGAGCGGCAAAAGCCACGTCTTTTGCCGCGGGGCTAAGGACCGCCACGGCCGCGAGCACGCGGGCTGAAAGCGCCGCCGAGCCCACCCCGTGAAATCTCGCCTGACACGACCGGATATCGCGATCCGTCAATGAAGATGCGAGATTTCCCGGGGGCCCCGGGGCGACTTTCAGCAATAATCAGATACGGAAGCGATCGCGCAGCTCGGCCGCCATGCGGCGGCTGACCTGCAGCGGCGCCTCGCATCCTTGCAGGCGGACGTAATACTGGCCGTCCGCATTTCGGTCGATTCTTTCCAGGTAGCGCACGCTGACCAGTGCATTGCGGTGAACACGCACGAAGGTCGAGCCGAACTCCTCCTCGAGCGTGCGCAGCGAATCCTCGATGAGATCCTCGCCCTTCAGATGCCGGACGGTCGTGTACTTCTGCTCGGCGAAGAAGTACAGGACCTCCTCGATGGGAATCAGCCGCAGGCCTTCCCGGTGCCTCGCCGCGATGTGCGTGCGCCGCTGGGGGGTGCTGGCCGACAGCTTCTGCAGCTGAGGTCGAGTGAGGCGGCCCGCCTGCGCCAGCGCCGCGGCGAGCTTCTCCTTGCGGATCGGCTTCAGAAGATAGCCGATCGCCTGCGCTTCGAAAGCGTTGACCGCGTACTCGTCGTACGCGGTGGTGAAGATGACGGCGGGCGGCTCATCCAGCGCGTTCATGTGGCGCGCCGCTTCCAGGCCGTCCATTCCAGGCATGCGCACGTCCAGCAGAACCACATCGGGCATGAGCGCGAGTGTCTGCTGCAGGGCCTGCTCGCCGGTGGCAGCCTCGCCGGCGACCTCTATCCCGTCGAGCTCGGTCAGGAGGCTCACCAGTCGCTCGCGGGCGAGTGCCTCGTCATCCACGATGAGCACCCTGAGCCTCATGAGGCAAGGTTCGCGCGCGTCTCGATGTGGGGAAATCTCAACGTGACGATGTATTCGTCACCGAAACGCCCCGCCTTCACGAGTCCCCGCTCGCCGTATAGCAGCCCGAGGCGCTCGCGGATGTTCGCCAGCGCCAGGCGGTTGCCCTCACGCTCGTTCTGCCGGTCGCCGACCGGATTGCGGACCACGATGGTGATCAGACCGCCGGTGAGCTCGCCGGTGACCGTGACAGTGCCTCCCCCGGGCTGCGGCTCGATCCCGTGATAGATGGCATTTTCCAGGAGCGGCTGCAGCATCAGGCCGGGGACGAGCGCGTGGCGCGGCAGAGCGTCAATCTTCCAGTCGATGTGCAGGCGCGGCCCGAGGCG